>NZ_JAQMIL010000001.1:0-240991 GCF_029990105.1 Bradyrhizobium sp. Arg237L
TCGACCACGCCGCAGCGGTCGCCGTCGCCATCGAAGCCGAGACCGACATCGGCCTTGTGCTGCAAGACCGCATCGCGGATCGCGTGCAGCATCTCCATGTCTTCCGGGTTCGGATTGTATTTCGGAAAGGTATGGTCGAGCTCGGTGTCGAGCGGGATCACCTCGCAGCCGATCGCCTCCAGCACCTGCGGTGCAAAGGCGCCGGCGGTGCCGTTGCCGCAGGCGGCCACCACCTTGAGCTTGCGCGTCAGCTTCGCCCGGTCGGTGAGGTCGGCGATGTAGCGCGCCGGAAAATTCTCGTGGAATTGATACGCGCCGCCGGCCGTGTTGTTGAAGCTGGCGCCGAGCACGATCTCCTTCAATCGCGTCATCTCGTCGGGGCCGAAGGTCAGCGGGCGATTGGCGCCCATCTTGACCCCGGTCCAGCCATTGTCGTTGTGGGAGGCGGTCACCATCGCGACGCAGGGCACGTCGAGGTCGAACTGGGCGAAATAGGCCATCGGCGTCACCGCGAGCCCGATGTCGTGCACCTTGCAGCCCGCAGCCATCAACCCGGAGATCAACGCATATTTGATCGAGGCGGAATAGCCGCGGAAATCGTGGCCGGTCACGATCTCCTGCTTGACCCCGAGTTCCGCGATCAGCGCGCCGAGCCCCATGCCCAGCGCCTGCACGCCCATCAAATTGATTTCCTTGCCGAACAGCCAGCGCGCGTCATATTCGCGAAACCCGGTCGGCTTCACCATCGGCTCGGATTCGAAGGCATAAGTGTTCGGGAGGAGCACCGGTTTTGGTCTTGGAAACATGCAGTCGTCTTTCTGAGAGACAGTCAGTTGTTCGGGAGATCAAATCGAGACAGCATCATCGCGATTGCACGACGCGCCCAGCGCGACCCACGCGGTCCTTCATCGCGAAATAGAAACGCCTCAGCTAGACCGCCGCACCCGTCGTGCCGAGGCCCAAGCCGACGTCGAACAAATCGCGCCGGTCTGATAGCGCCAGGCTGCGCAATTCGCCGAGCGTGCCGCGCGCGGCCGAACAATGGCTGCATTTAACGATCGCGGAGGGCGGGGCGAGCTCACCATCGTCGATCACCACGCCGATGCTGTCGCATTCAATGCATACGAGCTGAAAACTCATTTTCGAAATTCAATCCACCGGACGCTGCAAATTGTCGACGAAGCAAGCCTCATGCCAGCAATGCATCGCCATGCGGCCGAGGTTATCCGGACGATCGTGGCATTTCAATGTGACGTCTGTTTTAACCCTAAGCGCTCAGCGCAAACGCTCCGCGTTTGTCGCGAGGGAAAACCGGTCTCCACTTTTCCGGATCATGCTCAAGGCCGCAGCGCCGACGGCGGCTCCTGCGCACCGTCGGGGCGTATTCCCTTGAACCGGTTGAGCGGGCCGCGCAGCAGCAATTCCGCGAAATGGGCGATGGCAATCCCGGAGAGCCCGCCGCCGGCCTTGACCAGCGCGTCGACGAGGCGGCCGTGCCGATCCGGCGTCAGCAGTTGCAGGGCTTCCAGCGCGAACGCGCTGCCGATGACGACTGCGATGATCAAGACCAGCCGGTTGGGATAGGCCCGCACGAATGCAAATCCCATCAGCGCGAACGCTGTGAAATGCTCGAACTGGGGACCTGCGACGACAGGGCGGTCTTGAAGCGGGGAAAGCGTCGCGAAGGCGATGAAGGCGAGCACCAGCCAGGCGGCGCCCAGGGACAGTCGTTGATTCATAGGTTGTTGCTAAGCAAAAACGGGGCCGAGCTCAACCCACGCACGATCGCTGCCGCACGTATGGCAGCGCTATCAGCCGATATCGTTAACCCGGCGGCTGTTCAGCCGGTCCAAATCTGCTATCAAGCCGCGGAAATGAACAAAAAGTAACATGACACCGTTCATCTTGTTCATAGCCCGTTCACGCCGGTGGGTCTCATCTTAGCTAAGCTGCGACTCGCCATCGGAGGCCAAATTGCGCCTACTCGTCGTTGAGGATGATCCGGATCTCAATCGCCAGCTTACGACCGCGCTGACGGATGCCGGCTATGTGGTCGATCGTGCTTTCGACGGCGAGGAGGGGCACTATCTCGGCGACAGCGAGCCCTACGATGCCGTCGTCCTCGACATCGGTCTGCCGAAGATGGACGGCATCTCGGTGCTGGAAGCCTGGCGACGCAACGGCCGCGCCATGCCGGTCTTGATCCTGACCGCGCGCGACCGCTGGAGCGACAAGGTGCAAGGTTTCGACGCCGGCGCCGACGATTACGTCGCAAAGCCCTTCCACATGGAAGAGATTTTGGCGCGCATTCGTGCCCTGCTGCGTCGCTCGACCGGCCACGCCCAGTCCGAATTGACCTGCGGCCCGGTGACACTGGATACCCGCACCGGCCGTGTCAGCGTCTCCGGCAACCCGGTGAAGATGACCTCGCACGAATACCGGCTGCTGGCCTATCTGATGCACCACACCGGGCGCGTGGTGTCGCGCACCGAGCTGGTCGAGCATCTCTATGACCAGGACTTCGACCGCGACTCCAACACCATCGAAGTGTTCGTCGGACGCATCCGCAAGAAACTCGACGTCGACATCATCCAGACCGTCCGCGGCCTCGGCTATCTCCTGACGCCGCCGCCGAGCGGCGCGTAACCGCCCCGGCGCCGCTGGTCGCCGGGCTTACTTTTTGATCGCAGCATGATCTTATCCGAAAACCGGTGCCCACCCCGCATCAAATGCGGGGCCAGCCTTTTCGGGATCATGTTCTGATGCGTGGAAGCTCGCTCGCCACCCGCCTGTTCCTGTCGGCGACCGCATGGCTGGTGGTGATCCTGGCGATCACCGGCTTCATCCTGTCCTCGGTGTATCGTGATGCGACGGAGCGTGCCTTCGACCGTCGCCTCAACCTCTATCTCCGCACCCTGATCGCCGAGGTCGCCACGCCTGACGAGCCGGCGGACCACCAGTTCCAGCTCGGCGAACCGCTGTTCGAACTGCCGCTGTCCGGCTGGTACTGGCAGATCCTGCGCACCGACGTGGAAAAGGGCGAGACGCGCGCTTCGCGCTCGCTGTGGGACAAGAAACTGCCGAAACTGGAGGATCAGGGTTTTGAGCTGACCCCCGCCGGCATTCGCATCGGCTATGTCGATGGCCCCGAGGGACAGACGCTGCGCATGGTCGAGCGTCCGGTCGATCTTGGCAGCGACGGCAGGTTCCTGGTCGGCGTCGCCGGCGACGCCAGCGAGATATTCGACGAGACGCGCAGCTTCGACTACTACCTCGGCGGCACCTTCACCTCGCTTGGCATCGTGCTGTTGCTGACTACGATCTTCCAGGTCCGTTTCGGCCTGGCGCCGCTCAAGCGCATTTCGGAGGCGATCGCCGATATCCGCTCCGGCCGCGCCGAACGGCTCGAAGGCAAGTTTCCGGTGGAGATCGCGCCGCTCGCGCGCGAGACCAACGCGCTGATCGACGCCAACCGCGAGATCGTCGAGCGCGCGCGCACCCATGTCGGCAATCTCGCCCACGCGGTCAAGACGCCCTTGTCGGTGATCGTCAACGAGGCCGCGACGCATGCCGCCGATCCCTTTGCCGCCAAGGTGCTGGAGCAGGCCGTGGTGATGCGCGACCAGGTCACCCATCACCTGGAGCGCGCCCGCATCGCCGCGCGCGTCACCATCGTCGCCACCGTCACCGAAGTGGCACCAGCGTTCGAGGCGCTGCAGCGAACCATGGAAAAGATCCACCGCGACCGCGACATCACCATCGAGCTGAAGGCCGACCCATCGGCGAAATTCCGCGGCGAGCGCCAGGATCTCGAGGAGATGGCCGGCAACCTCGTCGACAATGCCTGCAAATGGGCGGCCTCTCAGGTCTTCATCGAGGTCCTGGTCGAGCCGCCGGCGGAGCCGGGTGCGGGCCCGCGGTTGCATATTATCGTCGACGACGACGGGCGCGGCTTGTCGGCCGCCGAGCGCGCCCAGGTGTCGCGGCGCGGCCAGCGGCTCGACGAATCCAAGCCGGGCTCGGGGCTCGGGCTTTCAATCGTCACCGATCTCGCAGGCCTCTACGGCGGCAGCCTATCGCTCCGCAATGCGCCGATCGGCGGCTTGCGGGCGGAGCTGGAATTGCCGGGCGTTTGAAAGCCGGGGAGCCGCCGCGAGGGGCGCCCGTGCATCATTTCCTAAACGCCTTCTTAACGCGCGCCCTCCTATCATGCCGAGCCGATGCGCTTCTGCGTCGCCATCACAAGCACTCAATCACCCCAGGCCCATGAGCCAGACACCAATCGAGCGGCTGAGGGATTATCTCGCGCAGCTTCCGCCGCAATCGCAGGCGCTGCTGATGCGCGAGTTCGAGCGCGCGGTGGAGCGCGGCGAGGACGTCAACGTCGCCACCCTCGTGCTCGAGCAGTTACGCAAGATCGTGCGCCGGGCCGAGGAGGAGGCGACGCGCCCCCGCGGCGATGATCCGGCGCGCCTGCTGTTCCGTCCGCTCGAGCCGTTCCTGGCCGAAGGCAATTTCCCGATCCGGCCGGGACAGGTCCGCCGCACCTCGCTGCTGCCGATATGGCAGTGGCTCGGCCGTGAAGGCGCGCCTGATGCGACCCGCGAATTCGAGGCCGCGCTTGTGAAGGCGCATGACAGTGGCGCAACTTCGGCCGCCGAAGCCGCAGCCCGCAAATACCAGCTCGCCGCAGCGGAGGCGGTCGTCAAGGTCGCGACGCCAGTCCCGGGCGATGACAAGCAGCGGGCGCTGTCGCGCGTCGGCCCGCCCAATGTGGTCGAAGACCTGGTGTCGATCGGGCTGGTGTTGCGCACGCGCGAGGCGCTGGAGACGCTCGGCAGCCGGCTTCCCAGCCAGCTCCGGATGTTCGGCGAAACCCAGATCGCCTCCGTCACCGCGGCGCTCAACGTCCCTTCGCTGCAGACGCCGCAATTGCTTCCGTTCGCGCTGTCGCTGGTGATGCAGCGCCTGGTCGCGCCCTGGCAGATCATCCGCCTCGCGATCAAGATGGCGGCTTCCGACGACGAGATCCGCGTCGCCGCTACGCCCTATGGCGTCGCCGTCACGATCGCCTTGCACGATCTCTCCTATCTCGCGGCCTGCTTGCGCAGCGACATCCGGCGCGGTCATCTCGACAATGTCGGGGATCAACTGAAGACGCTGCATGACGGTGTGCGCGGCCTGCGTACGGAGCTCGATTTGCGCAACGAATCCACCTGGGGCAAGCAACTGACCTCGATCCGGGCCGACATCTCCAACTCGCTGCAATCGGAGATCGACAGCGTTTCCGGCCGGGTCCGCCGCATCCTGCGCCAGCGCCCGGACAAGGATATCTCCGCCGCCGCCCGGATCGACCCGACCGAAGTCGAGGAGGTCGCCGCCCTCATCGATTTCGTTGCGGTGTGCCGCACCTATGCGAGCGAGCTTGCCATCAACGAGGTGACGCTGCGCACCTATTCCGACCTGCAGCAATATGTCGAGCAGTCCACGGAGGCGCTGGTGCAGTCCTTGCGCGCCGGTGACCATCGGGTGCGCGGCTATCGGCAGCAACAGGCCAGCGCAGCGATCCGGTTCTGCGAGGTCCTGTTCGGCCATGACTACGCTTCGCTGATGAACCGCGCCGCGGAAAACGCCATGACCGGCGAGCGCAAGTCGTCCCGCGCCGGCTGATCCTCATTTTGACGGTTTTCCTTCTGCGAACCGATATCGGGTTCACGCGAAAATACGGTTGCTCCCGCAATTTCGCCCTCCGGTCGGTTACGGAGGGCGGTTCCGATCCAGCAATTGTCAATTGCTCCTCTTCCCGCCGGTAGTGTAAAGCGGCACATCGGTACCAGCTTTCGGTGCCGTTCGCCCGGGAACTCGTTGATGACACTGTGGTTTGTGTTCGCGCTGATGACGGTCGCGGCGATCTTCGCCGTGCTTTGGCCGCTTGGTCGCGCGACGCCTGCGACATCCGGCGGCAGCGAGGCCAATGTCTACAAGGACCAACTCGCCGAGATCGAGCGCGATCTCGCCTCAGGCTTGATCGGAGCGTCGGAAGCCGAAGCGGCGCGGGTCGAGATCGGTCGACGCTTGCTTGCCGCCGCGGACAGTGAGGCTGCGGTGGCGCCGAAAGCCAACCTGCCGCTGCGGCGTTCGGCCGCCGTGGCCGCGCTGGTCGGACTGCCGGTGATGGCCGCGGCGTTCTATCTCGCGCTGGGCTCGCCGCAGCTCGGCGATTTTCCGCTCGCCGCGCGCAGCCGCATGGCAGACGTCAATCAGCCGCTCGCCAATCTGGTGGCGCAGGTGGAAGCGCATCTTGAGAAGAATCCGACCGATGGACGCGGCTGGAACGTGCTGGCGCCGGTGCTCTCCAGGCTCGGCCGTTACGACGACGCGGTGCGCGCCTATCGCAATTCGATCACCTATAACGGCGACAGTTCGGAACGGCGCGCCGATCTTGGCGAAGCGCTGACTGGTGTGGCCGGCGGTGTCGTCACCGCGGAGGCCAAGGCCGAATTCGAGCGCGCCTTGGCGCAAAACGCCGACGATCCCAAGGCGAACTACTTCCTCGGACTCGCCGCCGAGCAGGACGGCCGCAAGGCGGACGCAGCTTCGATCTGGCGCGGGATGCTCGCCAAGGCGCCGGCGGATGCGCCGTGGCGATCGCTGGTGCAGGCCTCGCTGACGCGGGTCGGCGGCGGTGTCGTCGCGCCAGCGCTGTCAGACGAGACCATGGCCGCGGCCAAGGACATGGGCGCGGACGACCGTTCCGCGATGATCCGCGGCATGGTCGACCGGCTCGCCACGCGCCTGAAGCAGGACGGCAACGATGTCGAGGGATGGCTGCGGCTGGTGCGCGCCTATATGGTGATGGGTGAGCGAGACAAGGCGGTTGCGGCGCTCACCGATGCCCGCCAGGCGGTTGCCAACGATGCCGAACGCTTGCGCCAGCTCAATGAAGGCCTGAAGAATCTCGGGCTGGATGGCTAACATGTGCACAGACAGGACCATAGGGAACCATGACGCGTAAGCAGCGGCGTTTGGTGATGATCGGCGGCTCGCTGGCGGTGCTCGCAGTGGCGGCTGCGCTGGTGCTCAGCGCCTTGCGCGATTCCATCGTGTTCTTCTCCACGCCCTCGATGGTTGCCGAAAAGCACATCTCCGCCGGGAAGCGGTTCCGCCTCGGCGGCCTTGTGCAGCCCGGCTCGCTCAAGCGCGGCGACAACCTCGCGGTGACGTTTGAGGTCGCCGACGGCAGCGCCACGCTGCCGGTTGCCTACAAGGGAATTCTGCCGGACCTGTTCCGCGAAGGGCAGGGCGTCGTCGCCGAGGGCGCGCTCGATCAATCCGGCGTGTTCCGCGCCGACACCGTGCTCGCAAAGCATGACGAGACCTACATGCCCAAGGAGGTCGCCGACGCCCTGAAGAAGCAGGGCCACTGGAAGGACGATTACGGCAAGCCCAGCGCCTCGGCCGAGCCGCAGCCGGTGCAGGGGGCGATGCGTTGATCGCGGAAGCCGGACATTACGCGCTGGTGCTGGCGCTCGGGCTGGCGCTGATCCAGTCGGTCGTGCCGATGCTTGGGGCCCGCTGGGGCGATGTCGCGCTGATGAACGTCGCGCGCTCCACAGCGCTCGCGCAGCTCCTGTTCGTGGGCGCCTCGTTCATCGCGCTGGTGACGCTGCACGTGACCTCGGATTTCTCCGTCGCCAACGTGTTCGAGAACTCGCACTCGATGAAGCCGCTGATCTACAAGATCACCGGCGTCTGGGGTAACCACGAGGGATCGATGCTGCTCTGGGTGTCGATCCTGGCGCTGTTCGGCGGCCTCGTCGCCGCCTTCGGCAACAACCTGCCGCTGACGCTGCGCGCGCATGTGCTCGCCGTGCAGGCCTGGATCGCGAGCGCCTTCTATCTCTTCATCCTGCTCACCTCGAATCCGTTCCTGCGCATCGCCAATCCGCCGATCGAGGGTAGGGATCTGAACCCGGTGCTGCAGGATATCGGCCTCGCCGTGCATCCGCCGATGCTCTATCTCGGCTATGTCGGCTTCTCGATTTCGTTCTCCTTCGCGGTCGCCGCCCTGATCGAGGGCCGCATCGATGCCGCCTGGGCGCGCTGGGTGCGGCCGTGGACGCTGCTGGCCTGGATCTTCCTCACGCTCGGTATCGCGATGGGCTCGTACTGGGCCTATTACGAGCTCGGCTGGGGCGGCTGGTGGTTCTGGGATCCCGTCGAGAACGCCTCGCTGATGCCCTGGCTCGCCGGCACCGCGCTGTTGCATTCGGCGGTCGTGATGGAGAAGCGGAACGCGCTAAAGGTCTGGACCATCCTGCTGTCGATCCTGACCTTCTCGCTGTCCTTGCTCGGCACTTTCCTGGTGCGCTCCGGCGTCCTGACCTCGGTGCACGCATTTGCGACCGATCCGGCGCGCGGCGTGTTCATCCTCTTGATCCTCTGCCTTTTCATCGGCGGCAGCCTGTCGCTTTATGCGGCCCGGGCGGCGTCCTTGAAGCAGGGCGGCCTGTTCGCGCCGATCTCGCGCGAGGGTGCGCTGGTGCTCAATAACCTGTTCCTGACCACGGCCTGCGCGACCGTGTTCATCGGCACGCTCTATCCGCTGGCGCTCGAGGTCCTGACCGGCGACAAGATCTCGGTCGGCGCGCCGTTCTTCAACCTGACCTTCGGGCCGCTGTTCGTGCCGTTGATGATCGCCGTGCCGTTCGGCCCCTTGCTGGCGTGGAAGCGCGGCGACCTGCTTGGCGCCGCGCAGCGCCTGACCGCGGCCGGCATCGCCGCGCTGATTGCGATCGCGGTGCTGTGGGCCTGGACGCATGGCGGCAGCACCTTTGCGCCGCTCGCGATCGGGCTTGCGGTATTCGTCGTCGCCGGCGCGCTCACCGACCTCGCCGAGCGCATCGGACTGTTCCGGCTTCCGTTCGGCACCTCCGTGCAGCGGGCGCGCGGCCTGCCGCGCGCGGCCTGGGGCACGGCGTTCGCCCATGCCGGCGTCGGGATCGCCCTGATCGGGATCGTCTGCGAGACCACCTGGAACAGCGAATATATCGGCACCATGAAGCCGGGCGATTCCGCGAAAGTCGCCGGCTACGAATTGAAGCTCGACGATCTCGGCCAGCGCCAGGGGCCGAATTTCCGCGAAATGGTGGCGAGGTTCACGGTCGGCCTCGACGGCAAGACCCTCAGCGTCATGACCCCGTCGAAGCGCAATTTCACCACGCGTGGCGCGTCCACCACCGAGGCCGCGCTGCTGACGCGTGGGGTGAGCCAGCTCTATATCTCGCTCGGCGATATCGCCGCCGATGGCGGCATAGCCGTGCGCATCTATCACAAGCCCATGGTGCTCTTGATCTGGTTCGGCCCGGTACTGATGGCCTTTGGCGGCTTCTTGTCGCTGTCCGACCGGCGCCTGCGCGTCGGCGCGCCAAAGCCGGCCAGGGCCGCGCGCGCATTGCAGGCGGCGGAGTGATGCGAAAGGCGCTTGCCGTTTGTGCGCTGGTGGTCGCCGTGTTGCTCGGCGCACCGGCGGCGTTCGCCGTGCAGCCCGACGAGATCATGGCCGATTCCGCCAAGGAAGCCCGGGCGCGGGAGCTGTCGCGCGAGCTGCGCTGCATGGTGTGCCAGAACCAGTCGATCGACGATTCCGAGGCGCCGCTGGCGCGCGACCTGCGCATCCTGGTCCGCGAGCGGATCGCGGCCGGCGACAGCGACCGGCAGGTGATCGATTTCCTGGTGGCGCGCTACGGCGAATTCGTGCTGCTGAAGCCGCGCTTCAATCCGCATACGCTGCTGCTCTGGCTGGTGCCGCCGCTGGTACTGGTCGGAGGCGGCGTGGCGCTTTGGCGGCTTGGCCGCCGCCGGCCAGCCGCCCCGGCGGCCGCCACAACCGGCGCCCATCTCACCCCCGAAGAGGAGAGCCGGTTGGCTGCGCTGATGTCGGAGGAAGCGCCGGAGGAAAGGCGGACCTGACCTACGTACTGCTACGTAGGTCCATACCTTTCGGCTTCTGCCGCAGCATTCATCTAATCTTGACCTTTTGTGCGGAACTTGGCCTCGCCCCTTCGTCCAGAGCATGACCTGCGAAGATCGTGTTCACAAAGAGATAGAGCGTGATGATGCTTCGTCATAACGCTCTTGAGCAAGCCGATGTTTTCCAACAGCAATTTGACTATCCGCTTCCTCGTCGCATCCGTCGTCATTGCGCTTCTGGTGCTGCTTGGGATCGGCGGCGGCACGGGCTTCATCGCCGTGCTCTACCTCAACAACGAGATCACGGCGCTTGCCGCTGAGTTCAAATCGCTGAGCGGTCCAGGCCGCGAGCACGCCATGCAGATCTATCAGGAAGCGCAGACCGCGTTCTCCTACTTCCTGATCGCCTGCGGTGCGATCGCTGTGATCGCGCTTACGGTTTGCCTGACGACCTATTTCGCCGTTCGGGACGGCGTCATGCGGCCGCTGGCTGGCATGGTGCATGCGATGCGCGAGGTGGCCGAGCAGAAGTACGAGACGCCGATTCCGGGCCTCGGCAGGAGCAATGAAATCGGACTGCTCGCGGGCGCGCTCGAAGTGTTCAAGACCAACGGGATCGAACGCCAGCGGCTAACCGACCAGGAACTGCGCGACGCCCACAACCAGCGCGAGCGTACCCGCTACCTCGACGAGAAGATCCGCGACTTCAACGGCCTCGTCGCCAATGTCGTCGGCAGCGTCGCGGCATCGGCCGTTCGCCTCAGGGGTAACGCCGAAACGCTGTCGCGTGCCGCCAACGAGACCAGCCAGAAGGCGAGCGCGGTTGCCAGCGCCGCCGGCCAGGCCAGCACCAGCGTCCAGACGGTGGCGACTTCCACTGAGCAGATGACGACCTCGATCGCGGCGATCAGCCAGCGCGTCACCGACGCCACCCAGCGCGCCGAGGGCGCGGTGGCGCAGGCGCGCCAGAGCGCCGACACCATCCACGCGCTCTCGGACGCGGCCGAGAAGATCGGGGCCGTCGTGCAGTTGATCCAGACGGTTGCCTCGCAGACCAACCTGTTGGCGCTCAACGCCACCATCGAAGCCGCGCGTGCCGGCGAGGCCGGCAAGGGATTTGCGGTGGTCGCCTCCGAGGTGAAGAACCTCGCGAGCCAGACCAGCAAGGCGACCGAAGAGATCTCGCAGCAGGTCGCGAGCATCCAGGCAATCACGGCGGAAACGCGCGGCGCCATCGACGGGATCTCGAACACGATCGCCGAAATCAGCTCGATCATGTCGGGCATCGACGTCGACACTGCACGCCAGCGCAACGCCACCCAGGACATCTCCAGGAACGTCCAGGACGCGGCGAGGGGAACCATGGACGTGACCAACCACATCGTCCAGATCACCACCACCTCGTCCGACACCGGCCGCATGGCCGGCGAGGCCAAGGATTCCGCGGTCGACCTGTCGCAGCAGGCGGATATCCTCAAGCGCGAAGTCGAGGGTTTCATTGCCAGCGTCAGGGCGGTCTGACCGCTCGCGATTTTGCGACCCCGGAACCCTCCGGGCGGAGTTAGCCGCAAGCGCTGCAGCTCGCGGCTAACTCATTGGCGGAGCTGCGATATTCTGCCGCACCCGGTCTCGTCTCTATTACAAAAGTTTAATTCCGCAGCCAGCGCGCCGTAAGGCTGACGCCCCCATGTTTAAACACGTCCGGTGCTTGCCCCCGCACCTTTCGAATTCTGGCTCTTGGAGATTTTTAGAATGACCGAACGACCCACCGATCTTTCGTCTCTGCCGTCTTACGGCGCGCCGCGGCGTTCGCTGTTCTCGGCCCGCAGATTTGCGTTGATGGCTTCGGTCGTCGCCGGCCTCGGCGTCGCCGCCTATGGCTTGAGCCCGCAGCACACGCCGAGCGATCTGTTCGCCAGCCCGGCGCAGGCGCAGGTCAACAACGAGGTCCGCAAGGTTCAGCAGCCGGTCGGCTTTGCCGACATTGTCGAGCGCGTGAAGCCGTCGGTGATTTCGGTCAAGGTCAATATCGGCGAGAAGCTCGCCAAGGACGACAGCAATGAGGACTCGCCGTTCCCGCCGGGTTCGCCGATGGAGCGTTTCTTCCGTCGCTTCGGTGGACAGGATGGGCTCCCCCCGGGCATGCGCGGCGGACCGCGTGGCCGTGGTATCGTGACCGGCCAGGGTTCGGGTTTCTTCATTTCGGCTGACGGCTTTGCGGTGACCAACAACCATGTCGTTGACGGCGCTGATAAGGTCGAGGTCACGACCGATGACGGCAAGACCTATTCGGCCAAGGTGATCGGCACCGATCCGCGTACCGACCTCGCGCTGATCAAGGTCGAGGGTGGTTCCAACTTCCCGTTCGCCAAGCTGTCCGACACCAAGCCGCGGATCGGCGACTGGGTGCTGGCGGTCGGCAACCCCTTCGGGCTCGGCGGCACGGTCACCGCCGGTATCGTCTCGGCCTCCGGCCGCGACATCGGCAACGGCCCGTACGACGATTTCATCCAGATCGACGCGCCCGTGAACAAGGGCAACTCCGGTGGCCCGGCGTTCGACGTGTCCGGTGAGGTAATGGGCGTCAACACCGCGATCTATTCGCCCTCCGGCGGCAGCGTCGGCATCGCCTTCTCGATCCCGGCCGCGACGGTGAAGAACGTGGTCGCTCAGCTCAAGGACAAGGGCACGGTCAGCCGCGGCTGGATCGGCGTCCAGATCCAGCCGGTGACCTCCGACATCGCCGACAGCCTCGGCATGAAGAAGGCCGAAGGCGCGCTGGTGGCGGAGCCCCAGGCCAATGGTCCGGCGGCCAAGGCCGGCATCGAGTCCGGCGACGTCATCACCGCCGTCAACGGCGAAACGGTCAAGGATGCGCGCGAGCTCGCCCGCACCATCGGCGGCCTGGCGCCCGGCAATGCGGTGAAGCTCAACGTCCTACACAAGGGCCAGGAGAAGACCGTCAACCTCACGCTCGGCCAGTTGCCGAACACGGTTGAGGCCAAGGCCGATAACGACAACAGCGATCGCGGCTCTTCCTCCCGCGGCACCGACGTGCCGAAGCTCGGCCTGACGGTGGCCCCCGCCAACAGCGTGGCCGGCGCCGGCAAGGACGGCGTCGTGGTGACCGAGGTCGACCCGAAGAGCGCCGCGGCCGAGCGCGGCTTCAAGGAAGGCGATGTCATTCTTGAAGTCGCCGGCAAGAACGTCACCAGCGCCGGTGATGTGCGCGATGCGATCACCTCCGCACGGAACGACAACAAGAACAGCGTTTTGATGCGTGTAAAGAGCGGCGGTTCGTCGCGCTTTGTGGCAGTGCCGCTGGCGAAGGGTTAAATAAGAGATGGAAGGCGTCGCCGGCAATCGTCGCCCCCGCCGACGGCCCTTCCTGGGGAGCGAGCCGCAATGCTCGCCCCCTCTTGCTACCTTCCGGTGGAATGCGCCCCCCTCCGTCGGAAGGCCTAGGGCGGTGAAGTCCCCCAGCTTCACCGCCCACTCTTTCCCCTCCAGCATGATCCGGAAAAGCGGAAGCCGGTTTTCCGGAAGGATCATGCAAATCAACGCGAACGCGCGCGGCCGTCTTGCATGTGCAGGGCGGCCGCGCCATGCTGAGAGGAAACCAATCCCGTGACCGCCACCGCACCTTTAGCCGCACCCCAGATGCGCCTCCTGATCATCGAAGACGATCGCGAATCCGCCGACTATCTCGTCAAGGCGTTCCGCGAAGTCGGCTATATCGCCGACCTCGCCGACGACGGCGAGGAGGGCCTGTCGATGGCCGAAAGCGGCGACTATGACGTCCTCGTCGTCGACCGCATGCTGCCGAAGCGGGACGGCCTGTCCCTGATCGGAACGCTGCGCGAGAAGGGGAACCGCACGCCGGTGTTGATCCTCTCCGCGCTCGGCCAGGTCGACGACCGCATCAAGGGCCTGCGCGCCGGCGGCGACGACTACCTGCCGAAACCCTATTCATTCGCCGAACTGCTGGCGCGCGTCGAAGTGCTGTCGCGCCGCAATGTCGGCCCGGCGGAAGAGACGGTCTATCGGGTCGGCGATCTCGAGCTCGACCGCCTGTCGCACCGCGTCGCCCGCGGCAAGGACGAGCTGACGCTGCAGCCGCGCGAGTTCCGCCTGCTCGAATATCTGATGAAGCATGCAGGCCAGGTGGTGACGCGCACCATGCTGCTCGAGAATGTCTGGGACTATCACTTCGATCCGCAGACCAACGTCATCGACGTACACATCTCGCGCCTGCGCTCCAAGATCGACAAGGGTTTTGAGCGGCCGTTGCTGCACACGATCCGCGGCGCGGGGTATATGATCCGCGACGGGATACGGTAACAGCGGACGCGTTGAATACGTCTGCTACGCTCTGGCTCAACTTGCAGAACGCATACGACGCTCAGACAGCAACGCGCGGCAGCAACAGCTTGGGTAGCATCATCCGTGACGGCATTCGGTAAACTGATCCGCACCACGGCGTTCCGGCTGACGCTGGTCTATCTGTTCTTGTTCGCACTGTTCGCCGCGTCGCTGCTCGGCTATTTCGCGTGGAATACGCGCCGCCTCATCACCGAGCAGATCACCTCCACCGTCAATGCCGAGGTCGGCGAGGTCACCGAGATCTACAACCGGCGTGGCCTGCGCGGCCTCGCGCTCACCATCGGCAACCGGGCGCTGCGGCCGGGCGCCAACCTCTATCTCGTGACCGCACCGAACGGGCAGGCGATCGCCGGCAATGTCGGCTCGTTGGCGCCGGGCGTGATGGGAATGGAGGGCTGGACCGAGACGGCCTATCGGCGGCTCGACGACAACGACAACACCGATCACCGCGCGCTGGTGCGCGTCACGGAGATGACCAACGGTTTCCGGCTGCTGATCGGACGAGATCTTGAGGAGCGGCGGCGGCTGTTCGGCATCGTCGCCAAAGCCGCGCAATGGTCGATTCTGGTCGTGGTCGTGCTCGGCATCGGCGGCGGCATCTTCGTCGCGCGGCGGGTGCTGCAGCGGATCGATGCCATGACCGGCACCGCGCAGCGCATCATGGCCGGCGATCTCTCCGACCGCCTGCCGGTCGGCCGCAGCGGCGACGAGCTTGATCGTCTTGCCGAAAACCTCAACGCCATGCTGGAGCGGATCGAGGCGCTGATGACGGGGCTGAAGGAGGTCTCCGACAACATCGCCCACGACCTCAAGACGCCGTTGACGCGCCTTCGCAACCGCGCCGAGGAGGCATTGGCGCGCGCCAGGAGCGAGGCGGATTACCGGGCGGCGCTGGAGCGCACCATTGAGGAATCCGATGGCCTGATCCGCACCTTCAATGCACTGTTGATGATCGCACGGGCGGAGTCCGGGCAGGCGCGCGGCAACATGGATGATTTCGACGCGGCCGACGTCGCCGCCGGCATCCATGAGCTCTATGAGCCGCTCGCTGAGGATGACGGCATGAGCCTGCATGTGAAGACCGCACCCAGTGCGATGCATGGCAACCGTGAATTGATCAGCCAGGCGCTCGCCAACCTCGTCGAGAACGCGATCAAGTATGGCAAGCCGGTGGTGCAGCCGATCGACCCGGAGGCGGCCGCCGCAGCCAAGGAAATCCTGATCGAGGCGCGGCGCGAGGCCGACTCCGTGCTGCTCAGTGTCACCGACCACGGTCCCGGCATTCCCGAGGCCGACCGCAAGCACGCAGTCGAACGATTCGTCCGGCTCGAGGCGAGCCGCACGTTGCCGGGTTCCGGGCTCGGGCTGAGCCTAGCCGCGGCGGTCGCGACACTGCACGGCGGCGAGCTCAGGCTCGGCGACGCCCGTCCCGGCCTGGTCGCGACGCTGGTGCTCCCGGCGCGGGCCGGCGCAGCCGACAGGCTTGCGGCCCAAACGCAGGATGTGCCACAGAAGGCGGCATGAATGCTTCCGCGCCGGGCTCCGCGGGACATCGTCTGGCCGCGCGGTTCGCGGACGGACCGTATGTGTCCGCGCCCATCCAAGCCGAACAGCGCCTGACAGACTGGCTCGCCGAACTCGAGCCGGCGCAATCGGCTGCGCTCGCCGAACTGCTCGGCTATCCCTTCGCCAGGCGCATCCTGCTCGGTATTGCGGAATGCTCGCCGTTCCTGTTCGAGCTCGTGCGCGTCGATCCGGCGCGGCTGATCCGGCTGCTCTCCTGCGACCCGGAGCCGCATCTGGTCGGCCTGATCGAAAAGACCTCGCACGACGTGTTCGCCGCCTCGGGCGAAGCCGAGGTGATGCAACTGCTCCGCCGCATGAAGGCGGAGGCGGCGCTCCTGATCGCGCTTTGCGACATCGGCGGCGTCTGGCCGGTCACACGGGTCACCGCCGCGCTGACCGACCTTGCGGTCGCCTCCGTGCAGTCGGCGCTGCGCTACCTGCTGCGTCAGGAGATGGCGCGCGGCCGCCTCCGTGCGCCCGACGCCGACCATCCCGAAGAGGGCAGCGGGCTGATCGTGCTTGCGATGGGCAAGATGGGCGCAGGCGAACTGAACTATTCCAGCGATATCGATCTCATCGTCTTCTACGATCCGGCCGCGACCTCGCTGGCCGACGACATCGAGCCGCAGCCGTTCTTCGTCCGCGTCACGCAATCGATGGCGCGCATGCTGCAGCAGCGCTCCGGCGATGGCTATGTGTTCCGCGTCGACCTGCGGCTGCGGCCTGATCCGGCGTCGACGCAGGTCGCGATCTCGACCGATTCGGCGCTGAACTATTACGAGCGGGAAGGGCGGACCTGGGAACGCGCCGCGATGATCAAGGCGCGCCCCTGCGCTGGCGACAGCAAGGCGGGCGAGGTGCTGGTTGCGGAAATCGCCCCCTTCGTCTGGCGCAAGCATCTCGACTTCGCCGCGCTTGCCGATGTCCACGACATGAAGCGGCAGATGCAGACCTACCGCGGCCAGAGCGAGATCGCGGTCGAGGGCCACAACGTCAAGGTCGGCCGCGGCGGCATCCGCGAGATCGAGTTCTTTGCCCAGACCCAGCAGTTGATCGCGGGCGGACGGCATCCGGAATTGCGGGTGCGGCCGACGCTCGAGGCGCTTACCATGCTCGCCTCCAGCAACTGGATCACCTTTGAGGCGCGCGACGAACTCGCTGCGGCCTATCAGTTCCTGCGCCGTGTCGAGCATCGCTTGCAGATGATCGCCGACGAGCAGACGCACACGTTGCCGGAGGATCCCGCGGCGATCGAGCGCTTCGCTCATTTCCTCGGTTATACGAGCAGGGCCACGTTTGCGATGGAATTGCTCGCGCATCTCAACATCGTGCAGGGCCACTACGCCAAGCTGTTCGAGGGCGACGAGCCGACCGGCACGGCAAAGCTGCCGAAGGCGAACTACGGCGCCGGCCCTGAAGACCAGCGGCTGCTCGAGCATCTCGTCAGTCTCGGCTTCGAGAAGCCGGTTGCGGTCGCAAAGACCGTGCAGCAATGGATCGAAGGCGACTATCGCGCGCTGCGCGTGGAGGCGACGCGCAACGCTTTCCTCGAATTCATTCCGGGCCTGATCGACGGCCTCGCGCATGCCGAGGAGCCGGACGCTGCGGTTGTGGCGTTCGACCGTTTCCTCGGGGCACTGCAGCGGGGCGGGCGGCTGATCACCCTGCTCAGCCAGAACCGCGACCTGGTCGCGCTGGTGGCGCTGATCCTCGGCGCCGCGCCGCGGCTCGGCGACATGCTGGCGCGGCAGCCGCAGATCATGGACGGGCTGATCGATCCGCGCTTCTTCGGCGCGATGCCGGACCAGCGCGAATTGTCGGAGCGGCTCGCGATCACGCTCAAGGACGCCGGTTCCTACGAGGACTTCCTCGATCGCCTGCGGCTGTTCGGCCAGGAAAGCTTGTTCCTGATCGGCACGCGGATCCTCTCCGGCACGGTGTCGGCGCAGCAGGCGAGCGTCGCCTTTGCCGACGTCGCGGAAGGCATCGTGCACACCGTGCATGGCCTTGTCACCGACCAGTTCGCCACGCAATACGGCCACATCAACGATCAGGAGACCGCGATTCTCGCCATGGGCAGGCTCGGCAGCCGCGAGATGACGGCGTCCTCCGACCTCGACCTGATCCTGCTCTACGACTACGACCACGAGCAGCCGGACTCCGACGGCGCCCGCGCGCTGCACGGCGCGCAGTATTTTGCCCGCTTCACCCAGCGCCTGATCTCCGCCTTCACGACACGGACTAATTACGGCGTGCTCTACGAGGTCGACATGCGGTTGCGCCCGTCAGGCCGCGCCGGCCCGCTGGCGTCACGGCTCGATTCATTCGCCGAGTATCAGGAGCGCGAGGCCTGGACCTGGGAGCACATGGCGCTGACGCGCGCGCGCGTGATCTCGTCATCGCCGGCGTTCCGCGAGAAGATCGAAGACATCATCCGTCGCGTGCTGACGCGCAAGCGCGATGCGGCCGCCACCGCCAACGACGTCGTCGAGATGCGTCGCGCGATCGCGCTCGAGAAGGGCGAGGACGACATCTGGGACCTGAAGCTCGCCGCAGGCGGCCTCGTCGACATCGATTTCATCGCGCAATATCTGCAGCTCGTGCACGCTGCCGAGAAGCCCGACATCCTCAGCGTTTCCACATTGCAGGTGCTCGACAACGCCGCAAAGCTCGGCGTGCTCGGCCAGTCGGAGGCCGAAGTGCTGCGCTCGGCCGCGCGACTCTATCATGACCTGACGCAGATCCTGCGGCTTTGCGTGACCGGCAAATTCAATCCCGAAACCGCCGGTGACGATCTGCTACGCGTGATGGCGCGGGCAGGCGACACGCCGGATTTCTCCGCCCTCGAAGCCGGCGTGCGCGAGACGCAAGGTGAGGTGAGGCGGGTGTTCAACGCGATCGTGGGTGGACGTTAGGCGGGCAGCCTGACACAAACTCGACGTCGTAGGGTGGGCAAAGCGAAGCGTGCCCACCATTCCGAGTAGAGTGCTTGATGGTGGGCACGCTTCGCTTTGCCCACCCTACAATTCCGTGGCTCAGGCCTTCTTCAATGTCTTGAGCGCCTCGTGGACGTACGGATCAAGCCCCGCGCCGCCGGCGTCGAGATGGGCGAAGATCGCCTTGCGCATCCTTGGGTCCCAGAACTTCTTGATATGCTCGGCGATCCCCGGCACCGCGCGCTCATGCCCCTGGTTCTGGAAGAACTTGCCGATCTGGTTGGCCATGTAGATCAGTCGGTCAGGCGACATGGACGGCCTCCCTGGCATCGGCGCGGGTCGCGATCCGCTCCGCATGCGTGAATACCTCGAACCCGTCGGTGCGCGCGATCGCCGCAAGCGTGATGCCGGCGGCGTCGGCCATGCGCACGGCAAGCGCTGTCGGCGCCGATACCGCGACCATCAGCGGCGCGCCGATGGTTGCCGTCTTCTGCACCATCTCGACCGAGACGCGGCTCGTCAACAGCACCATGCCCTCGCTGGTCGGCACTCTCGTCTGCGCCAGTGCGCCGGCGAGCTTGTCGAGCGCATTGTGGCGCCCGACATCCTCGCGCAGCGCGACGATGCCGCGCGCCGGCGTCCAGAACGCAGCGGCATGCACCGCGCGGGTCCTGAGATTGATCGCCTGCAGCGGCGCGATTGCCGCCATCGCGGCCATGATCTCGCGCGGCGAGAAGCTGCGGCCCATTGGCACGATCGCCGCCGGACGAACCGCTTCCGCGATCGAATCGATGCCGCAGATGCCGCAGCCCGTCGGGCCTGCGATGTGCCGCCGCCGCTCGTTGATCAGCGCGGCCTTTTCGGGCGCCAGCCACATCCGCAGCTCGATGCCGTCATCGAGTTCGATGACATCGAACGTCTCGATCTCCTCGGCGGACTGAACAATGCCCTCGCAGAGGCTGAAGCCGACGGCAAAGTCGCGCAGGTCTTGCGGCGTGCCCATCATCACGGCGTAGGTGCCGCCATTATAGGTCAGCGCCAGCGCCGTCTCCTCGGGGATCTGGCGCGTGCCTTCGCTCAGGCTGCCGTCGCGCCAGACCTGCCGTTCCGCGCTGGTGACGGGATCGTGCATCCTCACTCCGCGGCTTCCACGACCGGCGCGATCCGGCGCGAATGCTTCGCCTGCGCGTCATAGGCCTTCTGCCAGTCGGACGGACCGTTGGACGGCGAGACCTGGACTGCGGTGACCTTGTATTCCGGACAGTTGGTCGCCCAGTCCGAATAATCGGTCGTGATCACATTGGCCTGCGTGTCCGGATGATGGAACGTGGTGTAGACTACGCCCGGCGCGACGCGGTCGGTGATGAGCGCGCGCAGCGTGGTCTCGCCGGCGCGGCTCTTCAGGCGCACCCAGTCGCCGTCGCGCACGCCGCGCTGCTCGGCATCGTGCGGATGGATCTCCAGCAGGTCCTCGCTGTGCCAGACCACATTTTCAGTGCGGCGGGTCTGCGCGCCGACATTGTACTGGCTGAGGATGCGTCCCGTCGTGAGCAGCAGCGGGAAGCGCGGGCCGGTGCGCTCGTCGGTCGCGACATATTCGGTGACGATGAACTTGCCTTTGCCGCGCACGAAGCCGCCGATATGCATCACTGGCGTTCCCTCGGGCGCCTTCTCGTTACAGGGCCATTGCACCGAACCGAGCTCGTCGAGCTTGGCATAGGAGACGCCGGCGAAGGTCGGCGTCAACGCCGCGATCTCGTCCATGATCTCGGAGGGATGGTTGTAGTGCATCTCGAAGCCCATCGCCTTGGCGAGGCGGATGGTGACCTCCCAGTCGGCCAGCCCGTTCTTCGGCGTCATCACCTTGCGCACGCGCTGGATACGACGCTCGGCATTGGTGAAGGTTCCGTCCTTCTCCAGGAAGCTCGAGCCCGGCAGGAACACGTGCGCGTAATTCGCGGTCTCGTTCAGGAAGAGATCGTGCACGATCACGCATTCCATCGCCGACAGCGCCGCCACCACGTGGGAGGTGTTGGGGTCGGACTGCAGGATGTCCTCGCCCTGCACATAGAGGCCCATGAAGGTGCCTTCGATCGCGGCGTCGAACATGTTGGGAATGCGCAGGCCCGGCTCCGGGTTGAGCTTCACGTTCCACATCGCCTCGAACTGGTCACGCACCGCATCCGTCGCGATGTGGCGGTAACCCGGCAGCTCATGCGGGAACGAGCCCATGTCGCAAGAGCCCTGCACGTTGTTCTGGCCGCGCAGCGGGTTCACGCCGACGCCGGGACGGCCGATATTGCCTGTCACCATCGCGAGGTTGGCGATTGCGATCACCGTGGTTGAGCCCTGGCTGTGCTCAGTGACGCCGAGACCGTAATAGATCGCGCCGTTGCCGCCAGTGGCGTAGATGCGCGCCGCCTCGCGCAGTGCCTTCGGGTCGACGCCGGTGAGGATCGCGGTCGCCTCCGGGCTGTTGTTCGGCTGCGCGACGAACGCCGCCCATTCCTCGAATTCGCTCCAGTCGCAACGCTCGCGCACGAAGGCTTCGTTGACGAGGCCCTCGGTGACGATGACATGCGCGAGCGCGGTCATGACCATCACGTTGGTGCCCGGCATCAACGGCAGATGCAGCGCCTTGAGGTGTGGGGCTTCCACCATTTCGGTGCGCCGCGGATCGATCACGATCAGTTTTGCCCCCTGCCGCAGCCGCTTCTTCAGCCGTGAGGCGAACACCGGATGGGCCGAAGCCGGATTGGCGCCGATCACGATCACGACGTCGGTCTCTTCGACCGAATCGAAATCCTGCGTCCCGGCCGAGGTGCCGAAGGTCTGCGACAGGCCATAGCCGGTCGGCGAGTGGCAGACGCGGGCGCAGGTATCGACATTGTTGTTGCCGAAGCCGCCGCGGATCAATTTCTGCACCAGGTAGGTCTCTTCATTGGTGCAGCGGGACGACGTGATGCCGCCGACCGCGTCGCGGCCGTATTTCTGCTGGATCGCCTTGAACTTCGCGGCGGCGAAGGAGAACGCCTCGTCCCACGACACCTCGCGCCAGGGATCGGCGATCCGCTCGCGGATCATCGGTTTCAGGATGCGTTCCTTGTGGTTGGTATAGCCCCAGGCGAAGCGGCCCTTGACGCAGGAGTGGCCACGATTGGCCTCGCCGTCCTTGTACGGCACCATGCGCACCACTTCCTCGCCGCGCATCTCGGCCTTGAAGGCGCAGCCGACGCCGCAATAGGCACAGGTGGTCACCACGGAATGCTCGGGCTGGCCGATTTCGATCACCGATTTTTCCGTCAGCGTCGCGGTCGGGCAGGCCTGCACGCAGGCGCCGCAGGAGACGCATTCGGAGCCGAGGAAGCTTTCGCTCATGCCGGGCGAGACGCGGCTGTCGAAGCCGCGGCCGGCGATCGTCAGCGCGAAGGTGCCTTGCACCTCCTCGCAGGCGCGGACGCAGCGCGAGCAGACGATGCATTTGGCAGGGTCGTAGGTGAAGTAAGGGTTGGACTCGTCCTTCGGCATCCAGGCCGGATTGACCGCGCCATCGGACTTGGCGAACACATGGTTGTCGCCCTCATAGCCGTAGCGCACGTCGCGCAGGCCGACGGCGCCGGCCATGTCCTGCAATTCGCAATCGCCATTGGCGGCGCAGGTCAGGCAGTCCAGCGGATGGTCGGAGATGTAGAGCTCCATCACCCCCTTGCGCAGCTTCTTCAATCGGTCCGTCTGGGTGTGAACCACGAGGCCCGGCGCCACCGGCGTGGTGCAGGAGGCCGGCGTGCCGGCGCGTCCCTCGATCTCGACGAGACACAAACGGCAGGAGCCGAAGGCGTCGACCATGTCGGTCGCGCAGAGCTTCGGGATCTGGTGACCTGCGTCCATCGCCGCGCGCATGATGGAGGTGCCCTCGGGCACCGTGATGGGCTTGCCGTCGATGGTCAGCGTGACCATGGTCTCCGATTTGGAGCGCGGCGTGCCGAAGTCGATTTCCTCGATCAATGACATGGCGATTTTCCTATTCCGCGGCCTCTAAGCGGGCCGGTGCCGGGCCGAAATCATCCCGGAAATGCCTGAGGGCACTCAGCACGGGGTAGGGCGTGAAGCCGCCGAGCGCGCAGAGCGAGCCGAACTTCATGGTGTTGCAGAGGTCCTCGACGAGGGCGAGGTTTTCGGCCACGCGCTCGCCGCGGATGATCTTCTCGATGGTCTCCACGCCGCGGGTCGAGCCGATGCGGCATGGCGTGCACTTGCCGCAGGATTCGATCGCGCAGAATTCCATCGCAAAGCGCGCTTGCTTGACCATGTCGACGCTATCGTCGAACACGACGATGCCGCCATGGCCGATCAATCCGTCGCGTGCAGCAAAGGCCTCATAGTCGAACGGCGTATCAAAGAGAGCGCGCGGGAAGTAGGCACCTAGGGGACCGCCCACTTGCACCGCGCGCACCGGACGGCCGGTGAAGGAGCCGCCGCCGATCTCATCGACTAGTTCGCCGAGCGTGATGCCGAATGCGGTCTCGAACAGGCCGCCATGCTTCACATTGCCGGCAAGCTGGATCGGCATCGTGCCGCGCGAGCGGCCCATGCCGAAATCTGCGTAAGCCTTGGCGCCGTTGTCGAGGATGAACGGGATCGCGGCAAACGACAGCACGTTGTTGATGACAGTCGGCCGCCCGAACAGGCCCTTGTGGGCGGGCAGCGGCGGCTTGGCGCGCACGATGCCGCGGCGGCCTTCTATGCTTTCGAGCAGCGAGGTCTCCTCGCCACAAACATAGGCGCCGGCGCCGACGCGCACCTCGAGATCGAAACTATGTGCGGAACCGCCGATGCGCGCGCCGAGATAGCCGGCGCGCTTCGCCGCCGCGATCGCGGCATTCATCGCCTCGACCGCGTGCGGATATTCGGAGCGGGTGTAGATGTAGCCCTTGGTGGCGCCGACCGTGATGCCGGCGATCGTCATGCCCTCGATCACGACGAACGGATCGCCTTCCATGATCATGCGGTCGGCGAAGGTGCCGCTGTCGCCTTCGTCGGCATTGCAGACGATGTACTTCCGGTCGGCGCTGGCCTGCGC
Organism: Bradyrhizobium sp. Arg237L; assembly: GCF_029990105.1. Classification (NCBI taxonomy): domain Bacteria; kingdom Pseudomonadati; phylum Pseudomonadota; class Alphaproteobacteria; order Hyphomicrobiales; family Nitrobacteraceae; genus Bradyrhizobium; species Bradyrhizobium sp. Arg237L. Next base: position 23,938 of record NZ_JAQMIL010000001.1, read on the forward strand.
CACCGTCTTCCACTTGATGCCGGTCGGGAAGCCGGCGCCGCCGCGGCCGCGCAGGCCGGAGGCGGTGACGTCGGCAAGGATCTCGTCGGGGGAGAGCGTCAGCGCCCGCTCCAGGCCCCTGTAGCCGCCATGGGCGCGATAGTCCTCGACCGAGTGGGGATCCACCACGCCGCAGCGCGCGAAGGTTAGGCGGGTCTGGCGCTTGAGCCAGGGGATCTCGTCGGCAACGCCCAGCCGCAACGGATGCGGCCCGTCGGCGGCCATCGCATCGAGCAGGGAAGCTGCGTCCGCGGCGCTCACCGGGCCGAACGCGATCCGGCCCGCCGCTGTTGCGACTTCGACCATCGGCTCCAGCCAATAGAGCCCGCGCGAGCCAGTCCTGACGATCTCGATCGCAAGGCCGTGGTTCTCGGCGGCGAGCTGCAGCGCCGTCACGACCTCATCAGCGCCAACGGCGACCGCGCCAGCATCGCGGGGGACAAAGAGTCGCATCGTCATCGCTGCGCCTCCCTGACCAGCGCGTCGAGGCGCGCCTCATTGAGCCGGCCGACCACGCGGCCATCCAGCATCGCTGACGGCGCGGTGGCGCAAAGGCCGAGGCAGTAGATCGGCTCCAACGTCACGCGCTCATCGGCCGTGGTGTTGCCGAGCGCAACGCCGAGCTTGGCTTCCGCGCGCGCGGCCAGCGCGTCGCCGCCGGCGGCCTGGCAGGCCTCCGCGCGGCACAGCTTCAGCACATGGCGGCCTGCAGGCGCCTTGCGGAAATCATGGTAGAAGGTGAACACGCCGTGGACCTCGGCACGCGAGAGATTGAGCGTGGAAGCGACCATCGGGATCGCGGGCTCGGGCACGTGGCCGAAGGCTTCCTGCAGGGCGTGCAGGATGACCAGCGTCGCGCCTTCGAGCTCGGCATGCTCGGCGATGATCTCGGCGCCGCGCGCTTCGTTCCAGGGTTCGTAGGCCGATGTCATCCATGCCTCTCAAATCGGAGGGTTTTCACTCGCGCCCATGAAAGTTGGAATCGATCCAGATATCAATAAAGCTGTCTCATGCTGCGATCGTGAACAGCGATCGATTGGGATATGAAATCGATCAATATAGAAATAGAATTGGTAGCAGAACACCTTGTGCGGTACGGCTTTTTCTCGTGTTCGTCCCGGCTGTGATCGTTATATTCGAAGTGGCATGCCAGAGCTGATGAGGCCTTCTTGATCGACAAGCTTGAACTCCTGTTGGCACTCGCAAAGGAGCGGCATTTCGGCCGCGCGGCGGAGGCGTGCGGCGTCACGCAGCCGACGATGTCGACGAGCCTCAAGCAGCTCGAGGATCTCCTCGGCGTGATGCTGGTGCAGCGCGGTTCCCGCTTTCAGGGCTTCACGCCCGAAGGCGAGCGCGCGCTCGACTGGGCGCGCCGCATCGTCGGCGATGCCCGCGCGATGCGGGAGGAGATCAACGGGCTGAGGCACAAGCTCTCCGGCGAGATCCGGATCGCGGCGATCCCGACTGTGCTCGGCATGGTGGCTTCGCTCACCACGCCGTTCCGCGCCCGTCATCCCGACGTGCGTTTCCGCATCCAGTCCTGCACCTCGTCCGACGTGCTCGGCCTCTTGGAGAACCTCGAGGTCGATGCCGGGCTGACCTATATCGAGAACGAGCCGATCGGCAAGGTTCGCACCATCCGTCTCTATAACGAGAGCTATCGGTTGCTGACATCGCCCGACGCCATGTTCGGCGATCGCGACTCTGTGACGTGGAAAGAGGTCGGCCAGGTGCCGCTGTGCCTGCTGACGCCCGACATGCAGAACCGCCGCATCATCGATCGGGCACTTCGTTCAGTCGGGGCGGAAGCAACGCCGACGCTGACCTCGAACTCGCTGCTCGTGCTCTACACCCATGTGAAGACCGGGCGCTGGGCAAGCGTGATGCCGGCAAAGCTCGCGGAGACACTCGGCCTCGCCGACGCCGTGCGCAGCATTCCGATCGTCGACCCCGTGGTGAACTACAGTATCGGCCTGGTGATCCCGCAGCGCGACCCGATGACACCCTTGATCGCCGCCCTGGTTCAGGTCGCGCGCGAAGTCGCCCCCACGCTGGAGTCGGTATCTCCAAATCATAGTGCGTGACCAACGCGCCACCGCCATTGCTTGCGAAAGATGGCGGTGAGCCACGACGCTGCCGTGGGCGGTTTGTTATTGCCTGAATTGCGGCTCATGTTGTTGACGAGTTCCGGACATTTTCGTGGCTGCGCCGCGGCCGGGTGCGGAGTTTTCCCAAACGACGGGGACGGAGATCATCTGAGAGGAATCTTTAGCTGAACGTTCCAGCATTCATGGAACTTGCCGACGGCTTGGCTGTTTCCATGCGGCGCTTGGTCCAAATGCTGAGGAGTTCTCGTGAATCGTCGCCAGCTACTGCAAGGCTCGGCAGTGCTGCCGACACTCGTATTGTTTCCGGGAACCGAAGCGGTCGCGACTGTTCCGTTTGATGCGTCCACCGTTCGGGAGCTCGCGCGCAGCCTCGCGAGCAAATCGTTCGAGGCGCCCGACGAAAAGCTGCCTGCCGAGCTGAAGGATCTGAACTACGATCAATATCGCTCGATCCGCTTCATGCCGGAGCGCGCGCTCTGGCGCGCCGACAAGCTGCCGTTCCAGGCGCAGTTCTTTCACCGCGGCTTCTTCTACAAGAACAGGGTCAACATCTTCGAAGTCGTCGACGGCCAGGCCAACGAAATCCGCTATCGCAAGGACGACTTCTCGTTTGGCAACGATGTGCCGGCGTTCGCCGCTGATGATCTCGGCTTTGCCGGCCTTCGCATCCACGCGCCGATCAACAAGCCCGACTATTTCGATGAGGTCTGCGTCTTCCTCGGCGCGAGCTATTTCCGTGCCGTCGCCAAGGGTGAAACCTACGGATTGTCGGCGCGGGGATTGTCGATCGATACCGGCGAGGCGAAGGGAGAGGAATTTCCCACCTTCAAGGCGTTCTGGCTGGAACGCCCCGCGGCGAACGCGACCTCGCTCGTCATCCATGCGCTGCTCGACAGCAAGAGCTGCGCCGCCAGCTATCGTTTCACCTTGCGGCCCGGCGAGACCACGGTGTTCGACGTCGAGATGTCGCTCTATCCGCGGGCCGATCTCGAGCACGCGGGGCTGGCGCCGATGACCAGCATGTTCTTCTTCGGCCCCAATGACCGCAACGATGTCGACGATTTTCGCCCCTCGGTGCACGATTCCGACGGGCTCGCGATCTTCAACGGCAAGGGTGAAAGCCTGTGGCGTCCCCTGAGCAATCCGCGGGATCTTCAGGTCAGCACCTTCCAGGACCTCAATCCACGCGGCTTCGGGCTGATGCAGCGCGAGAAGAGATTCGCCGCCTACGAGGATATCGAGTCACGTTTCGAAGCACGCCCGAGCCTCTGGGTCGAACCGATCGGCGATTGGGGCGAGGGCGGCGTCGTACTGATCGAGATTCCGACCAAAGAGGAAATCCACGACAACATTGCCGCGTTCTGGCGGCCGAAGGTGCCGCTGAAGGCGAAGAGCGAAAACAATTTCACCTATCGCCTGCACTGGGGTCCGGATATGCCGAAGCCTCATTCGCTCGCCCGCTTCGTGCGCACCGGCATCGGAGCGCGTGGCGACGACAGCAAATTGTTCGTGCTGGATCTGATCGGCGACAACCTGAAGGGTGTCGATCCCAACAGCATCAAGGGCGTTGTGAGCGCCGAGAAGTCCGAGATCACCAACATCGTCACGCAACCAAATCCTGACACGGGTGGATGGCGGCTCAGCTTCCAATGCGCGGTGAAGAAGGATACGCCCATCGAGCTTCGAGCCTTGCTGGTGCAAGACGATAAACCTCTTTCCGAAGTGTGGGTTTATCGATGGGCTCCGTAGCGACGTCGTCGCCGCTGACGCCGGATGCGCCCACCGACGGGTTCCTGCCACGCGAATATCCGCTCGAGATGATCACATCGGACTTCGCGCATGCGCCGCAGGCGACGCGGCAGCCCGTGCCGGTGGCGTCAAGCATGTGGCTGCGGCGGACATTTGTCTTTGCAGCCACCATCGCGCTCACCGGCGCCGGCGCCTATGAGATGTACAAGGTGCTCGAAGTCGGGGGCGTGACCGTCCTGGAATGGATGGTGCTCGCGCTGTTCGTGGCGCTGCTCGCCTGGATCGGCTTCTCGTTCGCCTCCGCCCTTGCGGGCTTTTTCGTCCTGCTCGGCCGAAGAGGGAACGCACTGCAAATCGCCACCAGCGGCGTCTTGCCTGAGATCGGGAGCCGGACGGCGGTGCTGCTGCCGACCTACAACGAAAACGAAAACCAGTTGATGGCTCGGTTGCGTGCGATCTACGAGTCCGTCGAGGCGACCGGGCATGGCGAGCACTTCGACTGGTTTGTGCTGAGCGACACCACCGATCCCGATATCTGGATCGCCGAGGAACGCGCTTTCCTGAACCTGCGGCAAGCCTGCGGTTCCGATCGGCTCTACTATCGTCACCGCGCCAACAACGTCGCGCGCAAGTCCGGCAACATCGCCGAGTGGGTTTCCCGCTTCGGGAGCGGCTATCAGTTCATGATCGTCCTGGATGCCGACAGCCTGATGACGGGCGACACGATGGTGCGGATGGTTCATGCGATGGAGGCAAACCCCGCGGCCGCATTGCTGCAGACGTTGCCGATCATCGTCAATGCACGAAGCCTGTTCAGCCGCCTGCAGCAATTTGCGGGCCGGCTTTATGGGCCGATGATCGCAGCGGGCGTTGCCTGGTGGCACGGCTCCGAAGGCAATTACTGGGGGCACAATGCCATCATCAGGGTGAGCGCATTCGCCGAAGCTGCCGGGCTGCCGGAGCTGCACGGGCGAAAGCCGTTCGGCGGACATATCCTGAGCCACGACTTTGTCGAGGCCGCGCTGATGCGACGCTCCGGCTGGGGCATCTACATGGCGCCGACGCTCGGCGGCAGTTTCGAGGAAGTGCCGCCTTCGCTGTTGGATTTCGCGGCGCGCGATCGCCGGTGGTGCCAGGGGAACCTGCAGCATCTCGCCGTGTTGCCGACGCGCGGATTGCACTGGATTTCGCGCCTGCATTTCATGACCGGGATCGGTTCGTATATCACCGCGCCGCTCTGGTTCACGTTCCTGCTGCTCGGCATACTGATCTCGCTGCAGGCCCGCTTCGTCCGCCCCGAATATTTTCCGAAGGGGTTTGCGCTATTTCCCAACTGGCCGGCGCAGGACCCCGTTCTCGCGGCCTGGGTGTTCGGCGCCACCATGGCGCTTCTGATCGTGCCGAAGCTGCTCGGCTTTCTGTTGCTGTTGACGCAGCGGGAGACGCGACGGCGGTTCGGCGGCGCCATTCGCGCTTTCCTCGGCGTCATCGTCGAAGTACTGATCTCCGCCATGATCGCACCCGCGATGATGGTCTTCCAGTCGATCGCGGTGATCGAAATCCTGATCGGCCGTGACGCCGGATGGCAGACGCAGCGCCGCGACGACGGCTCGGTCGAGCGGCGCGAGCTCTATCGAAAATACGGAGTGCCCACGGCCTTCGGCGTGCTGATGGCCGCGAGCGCCTATGCCGTCTCTCTGCCGCTGCTGTTGTGGATGTCGCCGGTCATCATCGGGCTCTTGTTTGCCATTCCGATCGGCGCCTATACGGCGAAGCCGCGGATGAGGGCGCTGTTTGCGACACCGGAGGAAGTCGCGCCGCCGGCCGTGCTGGCCCGCGCGAACGAACTGGCTGCATCGCCTTCGGTTGATCGCGGCCGCGCGCTGGTCGAACTGCAACGCGACCTGTCATTCCTGACGCAACATCTCCGCTCGCTTCCCCCACCGACGCGCCGGCGACCGGAGGAAATCGACCCGCAGCTCGCAATCGCCCGCGCCCGCATCAAGGCGAGCGACACCTTCGAGCAGGCGGTCGCCTCTCTCACCGCCCGCGAGACGCTGGCGGTGCTGAATGACCGGGCCTTGCTGGAAACGAGTCTCCAGTTGCCACTGGCAAGGGCTGCTTCGACAGCGGTGTGAAAGCTACGCCGCTGCCCGCATCCTCGCCGCGCAGGCGTTGCGCGGCAGGGCGATACGGACGACGGTGCCGACGCCGAGCTTCGAGCGCAGCTTCATCGAGCCGCCGTGCAGGCTGGTCAGCGAGCGCGCGATCGCAAGGCCGAGGCCCGAACCCTGATAGGTCTTGGTGAGCTGGCTCTCGACCTGCTCGAACGGCTTGCCGAGGCGCTGCAGCGAGTCCTGTGCGATGCCGATCCCGGTGTCGGCGATCAGCATCACGATCTGATCGTCCAGCACCTGGCTGCGCACGATCACCCGGCCATTGTCGGGCGTGAACTTCACCGCATTGGAGAGCAGGTTGACGACGATCTGCTTGATCGCGCGGCGGTCGGCCACCACGGGAATCGTGCGTTCGATGTCGGCATCGAGCGTCAGCTTCTTGGCCTGCGCACGCCCCGACACCACGCGCAGCGATTCCGCGAGCGTCCTCGACAGGTCGAGCGGCTCCAGGTCGAGCTTCATGCGCCCGGCTTCGATCTTTGACATGTCGAGGATGTCGTTGATGACGTCGAGCAGATATTTGCCGCTGGTGAGGATGTCGTGACAATATTCCTGATACTTGTCCGAGCCGAGCGCGCCGAACATGCCGCTGCCCATGATCTCGGAGAAGCCGATGATCGCGTTCAGCGGCGTGCGCAGCTCGTGGCTCATATTGGCGAGGAATTTCGACTTGGCGGCGTTGGCTTCCTCGGCCCGCGTCTTCTCCTGCGAATATTTCTCCGCGAGGTCGGCGAGCTCGAGCGCCTGCCGCTCGAGCTCGGACTGCGAGCGCTTCAGATCGACGACGGAGGCGCGCAGGCGCAGGTCGTTGTCGACGAGCTTCTGCTCGTGCGCCTTGATGCGGGTGATGTCGGTGCCGACGGAGACGTAGCCGCCGTCCTTGGTGCGGCGCTCGGAGATATGCAGCCACTTCCCGTCGTCGAGCTGCGCCTCGAAGGTGCGCGCGCCCGGCATCGGCACGCCGGTCTCGTGCAACCGCGTGCGCACCTCCGGCATGCTGCCGACCTCGATCACGGTCTCGTAGGAGGTCCCGGGGGCAACGGCCGAATCCGGCAGCTTGTGGAGGCGCTGGAAGTGCGAGTTGCAGAGCACGAGGCGGTCCTCGGCATCCCAGAGCACGAAGGCTTCCGGAATGGTCTCGATGGCGTCGCGCAGCCGCAGGTCTGCTTCCACCGTCTTCTCGGCGAGGCTCTTCTGCTCGGTGATGTCGACCGCGATCCCGATCAGGTGCAGGGCGCCGTCGGCGGTGGCCTGGCTAAGCTCGCAGCGCACGCGCAGCCAGATCCAGTGGCCCTCGGTGTGCTGCATGCGGAACGACTGGTCGATGTGGTCGATCTTGCCGGAGATGAGCTGGTCGGCGATGTCGAACAGATCGATGTCGTCGGATTTCACCAGCGCGTTGACTTCGCCGAAGGTCAGGAGGTCGTTGCGGGATTCGAGGCCGAGCAGGGTGAACATCGACTGCGACCAGAAGATGCGGCCGCGCGAGAGGTCCCAGTCCCACAGGCCGCAGCGGCCGCGGTTGAGCGCGGTGTCGATCCTGCCGCGGACGGCGTCATTGATGAGATCGCCCTCGCGGGCGCGGGTCGACTGCCAGTGGAAAGCGAAGCCGAGGATGAGCACGACGAAGCCCGTGGTCGCCGAGAGCGTGACCGAGAGCGCGGCGTCCGATCCCCAGATCGGCTCGTTCATCTCCTGGATCACGATCACCTGGCCGGGCAGCGATTTCACCTGAACCGAGATGGCCAGCGCGCCGTCGCCATTCGGCAGAAGCATGTCGGCGAGGAGGCCCTGCTGGCTCGGCGCGGCGAGCAGTTGCGCGGTGGAGACGATGTCGAGCACCCGGTCGTTCTCGCCGAGCCTGTCGATCGGGGCGCGAGCGAGCATGCGGTGGTCGGCGCTGGTGACGATGATGTGGCGGCCCCTGGCGATGCCCCAAGACGGGATGAGATCGGGCAGCAGGCTCTGCAACTGCTCGATATTGCTAAGGCGTTCGCGGCGGCTCGAGGTCAGGCGATCGAGCCGCTCGGCGAGGATATCGGAGAGGGCGGAGAGGTCGCGCTTCAGGGCAGCGCGCTTCTGCCGGTTCTGGTCGACCACCTGGACGAAGGCGCCGAGGCAGATCGTGATCAGGAAGGCGATGATGAGCGTGGGCACGGCCCGGCGCAACGCAGGCTCAGCGGTCAAGAGCCTGTGGTAGTCAGGTTTCGCGATCGATTGCGCCAATCCCTTGATCGAATCGGATTGAACGCACGCGTTCGCCGCATGCGCACGCGCCATGCCCTAGACCCCCACCGCAATCTGATTTGCACACCGTCGAAAGCCAACCCCACGTTGCTCCCGAATCAATGTGATTTGAATCCAGTTTTCCCGGCGTGTCGAGAGTCAACGATTCGTTAATGCGAAATAATTCTTGTCCAAGACAGAATCGCGGCTCTCAAACAGAGTCCGAAACGAGAACGTCGACGTGTTCCTACGAGTGCGGCGGCTCGGCGTGGCTGATCACGCGCTTGATGGTGGGGAAGGCGCGGCGCAGCGCGCGCTCGATCGCGTCGACTCCCTCATGCACCTTGATGACGCTCATCGACGGTGCGGCCCGGCAGTGGAAGTTGACGATCTCGCCGGCGTCGGAGTCGCGGACACGCACATTGTGGATGTCATGGATCGGGCCATCAGCGGCAAAGCGCGTCAGCGCCTGTCTGATGGTCTCGACGCGATCGGGTGCGGCGTCGCTGCCCCACGGCAATTCCGGCTCGAGCGGCTCGATATGGGTGTCGACCTCGACGTCCTCGCCGAAGTCCTCGCGGATCGCGCGTTCGAGGTCGTGGGCGATGGCATGGGCCGTGGTGAGCTCCATCTCGCCATCGACTTCGAGGTCGATGCTGACGATCAGCTTCTCACCGAGCGCGTGCACGGTGACGTGATGGATGGCAAGACCGGAATTGCGCGCGATCACCATGATGCGCTCGCGCACGCTCTCATTGTCGCGTGCGACCGGCACCGCGGTGAAGGTGAGGTCGGCATCGCCAAGCACGCCGGCGACCGCGGCCTGCGCCCTGCGCTTGATCTCTTCGACGCGGTCGATCGGAATGGTGCGCGGCACCTTGGCGATGGCGTCGATGAAATAGGTCGGGCCGACCATGCGCACGCGCAGCCGCTCGACCTCGACGACACCGGGCACGTTCCGGATCGCCGCGGTCGCCTTCTCAAGCACGCCTTCCGGAGCCCGGTCGGTCAGCGTCTCCACGGTCGCGCGCGCCATCCGCAGGCCGAGCAGGGCGATCATGACGGCGACAGCGATGGCCGCGGCGGCGTCGCCCCACCAGAAGCCGAGCCCGGCGAGGATGAGGCCGATGATAACGGCAAAGGAGCCCATCACGTCGGAGGCGAAATGCAGCGCGTCGGCTGCGAGCGCCTGGCTCTTGGTTTCGCGCGCCGCACGATGCAGCGCCCGCGCCCGCCACAGGTTGACGACGATGTCGATGATGAGGACCACGAAGGGGATCGCGGAGATCGACGGCGGCGGCGCGCCTTCGCTCAGCCGGCTGTAGGCCTCGACCAGGATGCCGCCCGCGAGCACGTAGAGCAGGGCGATGACGCCGAGCGCGGAGACGCTTTCGAGCTTGCCGTGGCCGTAATGATGCTCTTCGTCCGCGGGCAGGTCGGACACGCGCACCACCGCCCAGGTGATGATGGTCGCGATCAGGTCGACCGAGGAGTGCAGGGCCTCCGAGATCAGCGCCAGCGAGCCGATCGCGATCCCGACGACGAATTTCGCCGCGGCCATGCCACCGCTGGCAAAGACCGAGATCGCAGCGACCGAGGATTTGACGTTGTGCGCGCTCATGGGCCGCGGTGTAGCAGGGCGTTGATGAACATCAAGTGTCGTTCACGACACGCAATCGCCACTCACTCGCAACAGCGGCCGTGTTGCGAATTATTCCGAATCCAGAAAATGCTTCGCATAGAGTTCACCAGGCACATTTCAGATGCAGATCCACAGTCTCGCGGCGCGTTTCACCCGAGCTTTGCAAAATCATTCGCCCAGAACCAAGAGGGCGCAGGGAACGCCGGGTGCGCGCTGCACCCGCGGTCTCGTGTGCATAAGTGCAGAAAGAAGTGCACACGAGCATACAGGTTCAGCGGAGGCACTCCGGCATTCCCTGCGCAATGGTTTTACGGCTTATATCGTGCTCTCCTCGGTGAGGCCGGGCTTCTTGCCACCGTCGCCCGCGAGAGGCGTTAGCTTCTCACGGACTTGACGCCAGCGTCGGAGCGTCAGGACCACACGACTTCGCCGTCCGCCTCATGCGCACTCGTCCGTTGCGCAATCCGCGTCCACCGCATCCCACCGCAACACTCGTGACGATCGCGAAGCGCCCCTCAATCGGGTGAGACGCGCGAACTAATAGACTGATTTGCATTTCGGAAAAACAGAAATATTTTTTCCGCGCGGACTGGACAGGTTTTTGCTGATTTGCCCGTCGGGCAGGAGGAGGAGGTGATCAAGTCATCCGCCTTCGCTTTCGAGCCTCGAAGAAAGTCATCGAGCTTTCGTAGCGCGAGAAAGCTCGTCAAACGGCTGGCGTCGGCCATCAACTCTGCGGCGCGATTCAAGCAAGCCTGCATTTCCTCGGGATCGAGAAACTGGGCGAAGTCCGCGCGCACCAGATGGCGAACGCAAAGCAGTGATCGATGCATTCGCAGATCATTGTAATCCGGGCGGATTGTTCGTTCATGGTCCCCCCGCACGAAGGCCGTACATTTACCGTTGCGGACGGGCAGAAGCAATATTCCTTGTAAGGAATATTCGACTCGCGTAAAATTGGTTTCGATGAGGAATTTTATGCCAAAATTGAACGGAAAAGTCGTAAGCGCGGTTCGCGTGAACGGGAGTGATCTCGGGCGGGTTGTCGGCAATTCGCTGCGCGCGTTGCGTGCCCTTGCGGGATTGACGCAGAACGACCTAGCGGAACGGTTGAGGGTCGGCCAGGCGGCGATATCGAAAATCGAGCACCGGGGCGACGTGCAGATTTCCTCGTTGCAGAAGTATGTTGAGGCGTTGGGCGCAACGCTACGGATCGAGGCGGCTTTCGATACTGACGCCCGCCGGGGCCTGCGCACCGAGGGTGCGTTCGACGCTGATCTGCACGACGAGGGTCAGCTTGTTTTTCCCATATTCGGCGACGAGGTGTTTCGTCCGACCAGGGATGTGGTCCTCAGCGTCCGACCCCTTTATTCCAACAAGATTTTTGATGGCACGAAGACGATCGAGTTGCGGCGGCGTTTTCCAATCTCCGCGCCGCGGGGGACGATTGCCTATATCTATTCGACGTCGCCGGTACGGGCGATGGTGGGAAGTGCGGAAATCGATAACGTTGTGAAGGCGCCGGTGGGCGAAATCTGGAAGAAGTTTGGCAAGATGGCGCAGATCAAGCGGGCCGATTTTGATGCGTACTTTGAAGGCGTGCAGGAAGGCTTCGCGCTGAAGATCGCCAACGCCCGGCCGTTTTCACGCCCGCTGAATCTCTCCGAGCTGCGAGACCGTTTCGGCTTCGAACCGCCCCAGTCCTATTTATACGCAACCCCCGTCCTACGTACGGCCCTCCAAGATGAGTATTCAGACGTATCTAATTGATACGAACGTCATTATCGGCCTCGAAGATCATCACACCGTCCAGCCTGCCTTCGCCGCACTTCTCAGCATTGCGTCAAAGCATAAGGTGGATGTGCTGGGCCACGAGGCGGCGCGCGACGATATTCAGCGCGATAAGGATGCAGATCGTCGCAAAATCTCGCTGAGCAAGCTGGAGAATTTCAGCTCCTCAAGAAAGTGCGCGGCCTCGAAGTCGCGGAGCTGGAGCGGAGGTTCGGGCCGTTCCGGCGTCCGAATGACGTTGTCGATGCAACGCTTTTGGATGCGATCGAGCGCGGCGCCGCCGACTTTCTTGTCACCGAAGACCGCGGCCTTCACGAACGCGCCCGGCGTGCCGCGCCAGAGCTGGGTCGGCGTGTTCTGTTCGTTGCGGACGCCGTATCGCTTTTGCGGACGACGTACGAGCCGGTCGAGACGCCGGTTCGCTATGTTGAGGAGGTCGCCGCCAACGAAATCAAGCTGACAGACGAGATTTTCGATAGCCTTCGCGAGGATTATCCGCCATTCGATACGTGGTGGCGTGAAAAATGCGTGCGTGAGCGGCGCGCGTGCTGGGCCGTGTTCGATGACGGGCTTGCTGGCCTGATCGTTCGCAAGGACGAAACCGGGGTGGACACGGACGCGACCATCAAAGCCGATAAGATATTGAAGATTTGCACGTTCAAGGTACGGCCCGAAAAGCGCGGCGTGAAATTGGGCGAACTTCTGCTGAAAAAGGTGTTCTGGTTCGCGCAAGCCAACAAATACGACGTGGCCTATGTGACCACCTATTCCTCGCAGGTCGCCCTGATCGACCTCCTCGAATACTACGGGTTCGTCAACACCAAATCGAAAGACGATGGCGAGTTGGTGTACGAAAAAGAGTTTTCGCGCGCGCCTTTGGTGGCAATCCCGGGGTCTTCGGATTTCGAACGCGACAGGCTCAACTATCCGCGCTTCATCGCCCGGCCGGATACGCGTGCCTTCGTGGTGCCGATCAAGGAAGGTTACCACGATACGCTCTATCCCGATCTGAAAAATCCGGCGCAGCCGGACTTGTTCGAATTGGTCGGCGTCACGGGCAGTCCTAAGCGGCCCGGCAACACCATTCGCAAGGTCTACCTCTGTCGCGCACAGTCCAACCTAGGGTCGGCTGGCTCGCTCTTGTTTTTCTATAAGGGCAAGTCGGTCAGCCCGCCGTCACAGGCATTGACGGCCGTTGGCGTCTTCGAAGAAGTCTCGGCGGCGGCTTCGACCAAGGAACTGATGCAGTTGACGGGTGGGCGCTCCGTCTACAGTGAGACCCAGCTAAACGATTGGGAAGCGACGGCCGGACGCGAGGTGAAGGTCATCAACTATCTGCTCGCGGGGTACATCGATCCGCCGATCGAGCTGGCCGAGCTGCGGGATTTGGGGATTATCAAGGGCCATCCGCCGCAGTCGATCTTCGAGTTGAGCCGGGCGCATCTCGACGCGTTGCTGCCACGGCTCAATCTGGGATTTACGCCATGACGCCCCCAGTGGTCGCTGTTGCGGGGCTTTCGGGCGTGGGCAAGTCGACGCTGCTGACGCGTTTGAAGAGCGCCATCCCCATGCAAATCTTACAGGCGAGTGCGCTGATCAAGGAAGCGCGAACGTCGAGAGGCGGCCAAAGCCTGACGCTTGATGCGCTGCGCGCGGCCGACCTCAACGAAAACCAACAGCTCTTGGCGCAAGGATTTGCCCGCCGGGTCGATCGGGCCGCGTCTCTCGTCGTGCTGGACTGTCATACGGTCATCGAGACGCCGGGCGGACTTGTCCGCATCGATCCGCGCGTCTTCGACCCGATGAACGTAAGGGCGATGGTGTTCCTCGAAGATGCGCCGGAAGAAATCGCGCGCCGCCGCAGGAATGACACCACGCGGCAGCGGCCGTCGACCCAGGATCTTGGGTCGGTGCAAGCTGAGGCGATCCAGCAAGCCTGCACTATCGCGGCGGCACTGACTATCCCGTTGTTTGTCCATCGACCGGCTGGGGAGGACGGCGCGATCACGGAGCGGCTTCGTCTCTACTTGGCGCCAGGCGGCGCTTAAAAAGGCGTGACGATGCGCTGCTTGTTCTGCAAGAGGGACTCAAGCGCTTCACGAAGCGTCGAGCACATCATTCCGCAATCGCTGGGAAATTTCTCGCACGTACTCCCACGCGGCGTCGTCTGCGATGCGGGCGATAACTGCGCGCGAGGTCGAAAAGCCGTTTCTCTTCCGCGCGGACTGGACAGGTTTTTGCTGATTTGCCCGTCGGGCAGGAGGATCGTGCGGCCGTCGCCCTGGACCGACGACCGCCAACTGATGCTTGAATACATGCGAGGATCCGGCACCGATCAAATGCACCGTCACCGCAATTGGAATAGGCTGGAACGCGGTGCCGACAGGCTTACACGTCAAGCTTGATTGCGGCCCATTCATAGTCGCGAGCTCGTAGCGCATCATTCGGACCCCACGGCTTATGAGCTTGAATCACAACCGTCAGGTCAAACACAATGCTCGGCCCGGCAACCGTTTTGGAGCAAAGCGGACATCAAGTGGCAGGCAGAGCCCGCGGAATCGGTCAAAAATGACCCTCAACAGACATGCGGTCTGATCGGCTAGGTTCAGGAAGGGTTTCGAAGTTATCAGTCTATTCATGGCCTAGTTGGACGTGTGTGCACTTGTGGACATACGCGAGGCTTAAGCAGTAGTAGACCCTTAGCCATCACCGCACGGTCCCGTGGCATTTATCGGTGATGAGAACGCCGGTTGCGCTCCCGCCTTCCTCGAGCCGAGGAGCCGCCATGCAGCAGCGACGCCGTTTCAAACAAACCACATCCCTCGATCAGCGCTTGACTGACGAAGCTCAGCGCTTGCGCAAAGAAGCGCGAGGCACCCCGCACGGCGTCCAGCGCGAACGGCTTATCCGAAGAGCTCGTCAGGCCGAAACCGCCGCGCGCATAGACGAGTGGCTCCGGTCGCCCGGACTGAGGGCGCCCACATAACCCATCCAGTCGGCTGTTACGCCTACACCATCGGCGGACGAAAACCACATCCGGATCGTTGAGATCATCGGCGATCATGACGAGGCAGCCAAACGTCATGCGAGCAGTTAGTGGGTGGACGGGTCGTCGGGTCGGCCTGCGCATAGCTCCTCGAGGCTTGCTCGGCGTTCGCTCGCGCTGCGGCCTTCTCGCGCTGTCATCAATGCGTGACACGCTATTCGAAAGTTTCAGCCACGCAATCCTTGGGAAGCACAACGAGTGGCGCTGACTGTTGTCACCTGGACGTGTGGATTGGCACCGTTCTGGGTCTAGGCGCGCTAGCTCAACGTTCGTTGGTTGGCGTTACTCCTTGATCTAAGTTCATGCGGGAAAGTCCCATAATCCCGCGTTAGGAACGCTACACCGCAAGGCCTGTTGTCCTTCAGAAATGACCGTTGTGGTCGACCTACCCAGTCTCTTGGAGCGTCAGATGAGTAACCGTAAACGAGCCATAGCGTCAAAGCGCGCCGGCGGCCCTAGAAAAGCCGCACGGGCCCAACGGAACAAGCAGGCTATTGTTAGAAGCCCGAAAGACAACGCTCTGCGCTCTGTTGCCGCAGGCTCCACTGAATCGCCCAAGCTTCATGACGATTCAAAACAAAAGGCTCCCATCGTTGAGAATCGGGTGGCTGCCTTACAAGATGGCTCCCGTCAGATGATGAGGGACAACAATCCAAGGGAAGGATTTGATCTTTCTTTAGTGACGGCAAACCTGCAAGCTTATCAAGCGAAGCTTCTGGAAATGGCAGAAGCCAACATGCAATTTGCTTTTGAATTCGGCCAGAGGCTTGTGGCGATCAGGTCACCATTCGAATTTTTCGCCGTCATTGCAGAATTTACAAGCAGGCGGATCGACATGTTCCGGAAGTATTCGAAGGAGATGGCTGCGTATCCGTTCTTGGGGCACGGGACCCCTTAGTGATCGCGCGCATTGGCCGTGAGTCGTCGGGCGGGAGCCAAGCCGTAAGGTCGCGGTTGTTCCGCCGATTCGAAGTACCCCGCCAGCGCGGACCATCTAAGGATTGACCCGATGTCCACAACTGAAACCGTCCTGCTGATAGTCTTGGCCGGACTTGTCGTTTTGATCCTCGGCAATATCGCGTTTCAGGTGGCAGCGGAGCGAAAGAACCCGCCGATCGGCGCCTTCATCGAGTGCGACGGAGTGCGCCTTCATTATATCGAACGCGGCGATGCCGCCGCGCCTTGTGTGGTCCTGTTCCACGGGAATGGCACCATGATTCAGGATCTCGTCCTAAGCGGTCTGGTCGACCGCCTGGCCCACTACTACCGCGTCGTTTGCTTCGACCGGCCAGGATTTGGCTACAGCAACCGTCCCCGCACGCGCATCTGGACCGCTACAACGCAAGCTATCTTGTTCGCGAAGGCTCTTGACCAGCTTGAGGTGCGCAATCCCGTGGTGCTCGGCCATTCCTGGGGTACGCTGGTGGCGATCGCGCTGGCGCTGCGAAGCGACTATGCCGTGAGTGGGCTCGTGCTCGCGTCCGGCTACTACTTTCCGACCTTTCGGATGGACTTTTGGCTCATGTCCGGTCCGGCACTGCCACTGCTCGGCGATCTGATGCGCTACACCATCTCGCCGATCATATCGTGGGCCATTATGCCGACGCTTATTCGCACGCTGTTCGCGCCGCGTGCCGTTCCGCCGGACTTCAAGAACGAATTTCCGATCTCGTTGTCCCTCCGGCCCAAACAATTGAGGGCGGCCGCCGAGGAGAGCGCGTTTCTTATTCCAGTTGCCGCGCAATTGCCGCTTCAATATCAGGGCATTCGGTGTCCCGTCAGGATCGTGCATGGAAAGGGTGACCGGCTCATCGAGCCCGACCAATCGCGCCGCCTGCACGAGACGTTGCCCCGTTCCGTGCTAGATCTGGTCGAGGATGCCGGTCACATGGTGACCTATGCAGATACGCCTGGGATCGCGGACGCCGTGGCGGCGCTGGTGCTCACCGCACCGACGAGGCCGGAACTTGGAGGCGAGGCCTCGGCGTAGATAATCCGGACGTTGATGGAAGGTGTCAGCCCGTTTCGTGCCGCGGGAAGACGCGGACGCTGTCCGCGCCATCAAAGGTGCGGGCGCTCTGGTCTTCGGCAAGAACAACCTCGTGGAGATGTCCTACGGCTTGACCGGTCATAACGCGCGCTATGGCCAGGTGAAGAACCCGCACGCCCGCGATCGCGTGTCGGGCGGCTCCTCGAGCGGCTCCGCCGCATCCGTGGCCGCCGGCATCGTGCCCGCGCCCCTAGGGGGCGATACCGTCGGATCGATCCGGGTGCCCGCATCGCTCTGTGGCGTGGTGGGGTTCAAGCCGACGACCGGGCGATGGCCGCGCATTGGCGTCGCGCCGATCTCCCATACGCTCGACACGACGGGCGTGTTCGCCCGCAGCGTCGACGATTGCGCTCTGGTGGATCAGGTCGTGACCTTTCGCCGGCGCATGCGGCCTATCAGTACGATGTCGTCCGCGTTTTCCCCGATCTGCCAATTAGCCAGACTGCAGACCAAGCGCCGGCCGTGCTGACCGCGCAGCGGCCTTGGCTTGCTCCGGTCGGCCATCGGCAACCGCACCAAGCCGATGTCCCCCGGCACGAGGCCGTCGCGGCATGGGAGCGTCAGCAACAGCAGTTCGACCAGGAACTGGACCGGAAGCTGATCATCTGCCGCGGATGTTGACCGTTCCACAACGGTCATTCCCGGCGGGAATAATCACTAGTCCAACGGACCCGCTACCCGGCACGGCTGCCTTCTTTAGCTTTCTGGGTGTGAGTTCAACGAAACGAATGGCGGCCGCCGTCCTCCACGTAAACACTCAAACGAGAACCGTGATGCAAGGCAAGGTCGAGCCTCGTCGCGGCCGGGGACGCCGACCTCGTTGCATTCGGCCGTCACTGCATCTCCAATCCGGATCTGCCCGGGTGGCTGCGGCGCGGCCTTGCGCTCAACCACCACGATCGGTCGACCTTCTACGGTGGCGGTGCGCGCGGCTACACGGATTACCCGACTGCCGAGGCGGCAGCGGCGGCCTGACCGGCATCGCGCCTTCATCTTCTAGGTCAGCGAGGACGCATCGCCGCCTCTCGTTGGCTAGACTCGTCAATCGTAGTCGCTTCGGCTGCTTCCGCAGGCTTCCCTTCGATGGGTGTTACGGGCCTTGCGAAGAGGTCCCGGCCAGATGGCGCCTGCATCTTGCGCCACTGCGCCGGAGTGACGCCCATGTGGCTCTTGAAGGCGCGCTGGAAGGCCGCTTCCGATTGATAGCCTACTGCCTCTGCCACAGCGCCGGTCGAAAGCGAAGACTTCTTGAGTTCGTTGGCTGCTAGCGTCATGCGGATGTCGGTGAGGAGATCACTGGCCGATCTTCCCAGCTTCTCCTGGAATTGCCGCGCGAGCGTCGCGCGCGACAGGTTGCTGAGGCGCGCAAGGTCAGGCAGCGACCATGCCCGCGCGGGCTCGTTGAACAGAGCAGCCACCGCCGGTGCGAGGCGGGGATGACCGGCCAGGGCAAGAAGACCCCGCGGGGCGTCTTGGGTCTCGCTCGCGAGCCGCAGCACAAGCGCGAACATCGCCGTCGACAGCGCGTTCAGCATGGCGCGGCCACCCAGGCGATCGTCCGCCGACTCGCTCCGCATCAGCGCGACCAGGCCTGCGAGCTGCGCGGCTGTTTCCTTTCCGGCGTGAGTGCCGGCATGCACGACCAGGCGCGGCGGCAGATAGCTGCGCAGCAGGCGGTCGTGCGGCGGCGCGACGGCGAAGTGACCGCACAACAGATCGAGCCGTTCGTCCGATCCGAGATTTTCGCTGATCGTGAAGTTGAGGGCCGCACGGTTGCGGGCCGGCAGCGGCGCGGCCCCGCTGTCGTCGTGCATGATGTGACGAGGATTGCCGGGGAGTAGCAGAATGTCGCCGGGCTTCAGCTGCAGCGGCCTTCCTCCCGCCGGGTCCTCCAGCAGCGCGGAGCCGGCGAGCACGGCGTGGTACGGGATTTCGTTGGCCTCGCCGGGCCCCTGGTCGATGCGCCATGGAGCGCCATAGTTGCAGCGCAGGTCGAGCCGCCCGCGCACCGGCATCATCTCGAAGAGCTGGCTAAGCCAATCCATCGCGTCCCTCCCGAAGTTATCGCCATGAGACGATAGGGCATATATTCGAGATTTTACGACATTCAAAGTATCACGGCGCAGTCATACTGTCACTCCCCGATCGTTCACACCCCCAATCAAGGAGTGCCACCATGTCCCGTCTCTCAGTCCCCAATCTCGAATCCGACATCGGCCCGTCGGGCCAAGTCTATGCCCAGATCAAGAAGGCGATCGGGAGCGTCCCGAACACCTTCGCCGCCATCGCCGCGCACGGCCCCGCTGCACTAAAGTCGGTCCTGGCCGCCGATGCGGTGCTCGCCACCGGCGCACTGACCAAGCGCGATCAGGAGGTCATCAAGCTCATCATCAGCGCCGCCGGCGGCTGCGATTACTGCGTGGCTGCCCACAGCTATCTCGCCAAGCTCGCCGGCGTGAAGCCGGAGGTGCTGAAGCAGATCCGCGAGGGCCAGCCCACCGGCGACGCCCAGCGCGACGCACTGGTCGGCTTCGTCCGCAAGCTCGCGCAGTCCAGCGGCACCGTCAGTGACGAGGATTTCGCCGCGATCAAGGCCGCCGGTTACAGCGACGCGCAGTTGGTCGAGATCAGCCTGGCCTTCGCGACCACCGTCTTCACCAACGTCTTCAACCGCATCAACGACACCGAGATCGACTTCCCGGCAGTGGCGTGACGCAACTGCGCTCAGTCAGACCTTGGATGAAAGGATCACGACCATGACCACGATTACCAACACCACTCAAAATCCGCTTGTTCGCGCGCTGCACAGGTCCGGCCTGCTCGCGGAAGACCTCGACTATCACGTCGTCCGGGCCTCGATGGTGATCATGTTTTTCTTCTTCGGTTACCAGAAGTGGTTTCCGTACGAATTCGAACGACTGGTTCCGTTCATCAGCAATGGCCCGCTGATCTGGTGGCTCTATCCCGTATTCGGCCACGCCGGCGCCAGCTACTTCCTGGGCGTCTCAGAGTGGACGTTCGGGACCTTGCTGCTGGCGGGCTTCTGGGACAAGAAGTTCGGCGTTCTCGGCGCGCTGGGCTCGACCGGCACCTTCATCGCAACCGTCACCATCATTCCGTTCATGCCTGAGGGCTGGGATATCACTGCGGGAGGCTTCCCTGCGATGACGGGCAACGTGCCTTTCCTGATGAAGGACGTCGTTCTGCTCGCCGTCTCGCTCTACCTGCTGAGGCAGGACGTGGTTCGCCTGATGCGGCAATAGGTGGCACTCTGCTGATGGCGATGCATCGCCGGCGAGCTTCTCCCTCGCCGGCGATTGCGCGGTCGAAACTGCCGAACGGGTGCGGCGGAGAACTCCCGATGGTAGGCACGGCGCAAGTGTGTCTTTGCCCACCCCACGAAGCCGACGGCCGATATCTTCTTCCCGCATCGCGGTGTCGGCTATCGTTGTCACTGCCAGATTGCAACAGCTTCTCACCGGCCGCAATGGATTGAGCGCCCCTGCATTCAAATGCCCGTGTTTCGTGTCTTGCGAGAGGCAACAGGAGACCCAGTTATGCGAATACGGTGCAGAGTGCCACGCAGCAACATTGATGAGGAGGCTCTTGATGCATGGATTGCGGGATGCTTTGGAGCAGAGTCAGAAAGACGGTGCCGCGATCGGCCATTTCAACGTCGGCGATTGGGTTCTATTGAAGGCGGTGTCGGCAGCCGGACAGGAACTTAAGGTCCCAGTGGTGGTCGGTGCATCCGAGGGCGAACGGGAGTTTTTCGGAGTCTCCGAAATTGCGGCTCTGGTGCGGAGGTTGCGTGAGGAATGCGACTGCCCATTATTTCTTAACGCAGATCATACGCATTCCCTGGCAAAGGCCATAGAAGCGGTCAGGGCTGGATTTGACGCCATCGTCTTCGATCTTTCCGCGCTGCCGTTCGAGCAGAACGTACGGCAAACAAAAGAAGCGGTCGAAGCCCTCAAAACAATCAATTCTGACGTCCTTGTCGAGGGAGAGATCGGCGACATTGGAACCGGTTCTGAAATACATGAAGAGGCTCCCGACTTGTCGAGGGGCTTAACATCTCCTGCAGAAGCGAGACAGTTTGTCGAGTCTACAGGGGTCGACATCCTCGCTCCGGCCGTGGGCAACATGCACGGGATGCTAAAGAGCATGGTGCAGGGACAAACACGGAAGCGGTTGGATATCCAGAGAATCGCCCAGATCAAGAGCGCGGCCCAAGTGCCACTTACCCTGCATGGCGGATCGGGAACCGACGACGAAGACTTGCGGAAGGCAATCGCCGCTGGGATCAATATCATCCACATCAATACTGAATTGCGGGTCGCCTGGAGACGCGGCTTGGAGGAGGGTTTGGCCCAACAGCCCTACGAAGTCGTCCCTTATAAGATCCTGCCGTTCGCAGTGGAATCGGTGAAAAACGTAGCTCGCTCACGCTTGAGCCTATTCAACGGCGATAAGTAGCTCATAGAGCTCGGTCTCGGTAAAATCGCTTCTCGTTATCCGAGGCGCGCTCCTCATTACGCTCCACGACCGGCCCGGATCCCGGCACCGATTTAATGCACCGTCACCGTAATTCGAGTTGACTAGAGCATGATGACTTTTCTTCGAATCGTCATCCCGCTCTAGCTCTTTGTTTGAGCATGATCTCCGCGCAAACGCTTCGCGTTTGTCGCGAGGGAAAACCGGTCTCCACTTTTCCGGATCATGCTCTAGAAGGCGGTGCCGACAGGCTTACACGTCAAGCTTGATGTGGCCCATTCATAGTCGTGAGTTCGTGGCGCATGATTCGAGGCCCGAGCTTGTGAGCTTGAATCACAATCGTCAGGTCAAACACAATGCGCCTTCTATTGTTTTGGTTTTGTCGGCGCGCGCTTTTTTGATCCAGTCTTGGTGGACGGCTCCGCGTCGTCACCCTGGCAGGGCCAAGCATCTCTGAATGATTCGATAGCGACGGTGAGCCCCGGTTCTTTCGCTCGATCCGGATTGTTATCAAGGTACCGCAGAAAGACCTTGGCGCCCTGCAAGATGCTGCCTTGCGCGGGGGGGCAGGCACGTATGTTAGTTGGCAGATTTGGTGAAAAGATCATTGCAGTCTCGATCATTCCCTCACATGTGCCGGCGGACCGAGCGTCGTCCTGATTGCGAAACGAGCTCTGAACAAGTATCTCGCAAGATCTCTGCGCGTCGGTTCCCTTATCGACAACCGTGGCGCTTGCCCTTCCGATGATCGAAAGGACCAGGCCGGCAACAATGATATAGACCCGCATTGGCGTCCCCGAACCAGCGCAACAGCTTACACGCACTTGATTTGCCGCAGTGGTGCCGCCGCCCGCGCCGTTCGAGGCGGCTCGAACGGCTTAGCCCAAAACAAGGGCCTGATCCATCGCCTCCAAATGCGGGCGACGCTAGATCATGATTCGATTAGACGGAATTGGATCATGATCTCATCTCTTTGTTTGACCATGATCGCCGCGCAAGCGCTTCGCGTTTGTCGCGAGGGAAAACCGGTCTCCACTTTCCGGATCATGCTCTAACTAACGCAAGTTCATCATTTTCACTCAGCCGAAAGAGCGCTTTGTCGGCTTGGCAAACATCCATCTCATGCGCCGTGATGCGCGCGAAGCACCCGATCATGATCGCGGGCCAACCGCTGGCGGCGATCAGTATACCGATGGCATAAATCTCGAACCGGTGCGTCCGTTGTGTGAAATATTTACCAAATGAGGCAGCACACGAACGTCGCTCGTATTGAGCGGCGTTTCCTCGAACGCAGCCCCTCGCTCGAACGCGCTGAAACGCGCGCACCTATCCAAACGGTCAGGAAAGCTGGACGAACTCAATACTGAGGAGTCTAGCTCCGATCGGATTCAAGCTGCACTGTTTTTCGTCCGCCGTTCATCTCCCTGAGCTCGTTTACGTATTCCTCAGGCTTTAACAGATGAAACGGAGTCTTCAGGCCCATAAAAGTCGCTATGCGGCCGATAAAAAAAGTGCAGTTGGTGGTTGCCGCATTCCATAGCGGCGAGGTCTCCTGGAGATGCTTGATATAAGCAAAGACCTTCTTGGCGTCAGCCTCGCTCAAATAGACACGATAGCTCGCCGTCAAATATTGCTCGTCAAGATCGCCATAGCTCGCCCCTGTCTCAGAGGGAACAAATACGAGGTGTCCCAACATGTAGGGCAGCGTGTCGCCAGCCGGAGCCAAACCCGCGACCTCGATCTCCTTTTCACTCGTCTTTCCGTACCAGACGAATGCATGACCGTAGGATGCTGCCGTCCGGGCACGAAAATCGACGTAATAGGGGCCTCTGGCCGTAGCTCTTTGGATTGGCTTAGCGTCTGACCTGGCCGGCGGGGCACTGGGCGCAACCGCAGCCATGCTCTCAGCATGCTTGGCTGTCGATTTAGGCAAAGCGTCCTGTTGCTGATGGTCGGAGCGCGCCGCGAGCTGCTGTGCGCTCCCGCTCCCGGCCCCCAAGCTCACGGAGGCCGCGAGCACCGCGACCCCAGCAAGACGCTGCAGACCTGGATATTTCCGAGTCACGCCTAGCATCTTCGAATCCCCGCGAATCAAAGACCAGATGCCACAGTGGTCGATCCACCCCCAATCGCACGCCGCTGGCGCACGAATGGATATTAGATCAACCCTTGGTCACTACCGGGGCGGCAACCGGATATTTGCCCACCGGGCTCTTGCCGACGGGGTACTTGCCCAAGGGATATTTGCCGACTGGCGCAGCCACCGGCTGAGGCTGAGGCCGTGGGAGGTCGGCAGCAGCCGCTGTTCCCACGAAAGCCAGAGACGCAACACCGAGGATCACGAACTTCAACATCCAGATCTCCTGCTGTATCAGCGAAGGTTGAAATTTACCCTTCAACAGATAGCCTGATGCTCGCCATGGCAGCAACAAATAGACTGAGCAATTAGCGGTCGCGACGGCCGTTTTTCGTCAGTTGTTGCGAAAATGGCACGGAATTTGAGGCTTTTTGGAACTCGGTCGCTTTGTGGTTCCACATATCCAATATCTGTCCGGACCTGCTTCACAGGACCGGCGGGAAGACCCGACCAGTCCTCGCCATATACGCGCGATAGCTGTCGCCAAAGGTCTCCAACATCATTCGTTCTTCTCTTGCGACGCGGCCAAAGTACAAGATCCCGAAACCGGCCAGGCCCGCAAAGCCGGCAATCCAATTAGGCAGCAGCAACGCCTGGGCGATAGCCCACAGCCAAAATGCCGAATACATCGGGTGTCGAACTCTCCGGTAAATCCCTTCCGTCACGAGTTCATGCTTCTCACGCACATCGAGACTGATCGACCAATTCCGTCCCAGCGCACGATGCGTCAGGTGAAACATACCCAAAGCCGCAATCGCAAAGAAAAGGCCGAGCCAGGCGAGCAAGGGATGAAAACTGTAGTCTGCGAAACGTGGTATCGCTGTCGCTACGTAGAGGAGCGGCACAAGTCCAAGTCCTGTAAGAGATATGAGCAGCAGCGCAGTTTCCACGGGGCCGCGGGCGCTCCATACGATCCTTTCGCGGCGAGAGCGCCGCGCGTACTTGTGACGTATGAGGTACCAGCCGATCGCCAAGGCGACGAAAATGGCTTTTGAAATGGTGGGCGTCATTTGAGTCAGGCTGCCGCGCCCGGGCTTCCCAGCAGTTCGCTTTCTGACAGCGGCGCGCTCGCAATAAGTCCTCCGTCGCCAGCGATCATGGACAGGGCGCCGTCCGGGGCGAGCGTCTGGGATCTAGCTGAAACAGGCCCGCATGTCAGCATAAAGTAATCGTACGATGTTCGCCTGTCATTTCCACTGACGAATTGGTTGTGCAAACGGAAGAAATGGAAGCGGATGCGTCGATACATGTCGTGGTCGAGCATTCGACTGAGTCTCACGATCCTGACAGTCGCATCGTTTTCTGTCGACAAGCCCATTTCGGCCATTGGCTGGCTTTTGTAAAAGTTCAGGGGATCGATGAGGGCCTGATAGTCGCCCCAGAAGATCGCGCGCGACTTGGCGACGCGTTCCATCGTCGTGCGAAAGCGTATTGCTTTCGGGTGCAGGCCGACCTTGAGTATGGATGATCCAACGCTCAAGAATGTGACTGGCGTTTTGTTCCCACCGAGCGCAGGCTCCAGCTTCAAAGCGCGATCAAGCAGATCAACCGCAAGTACGGCCCCAAGGCTGTGCCCTAAGACCAAAATTTCGTCTGCGGCAAAGTTGCCCGCCGCAGCCACGAGCTCGCCGGCCAGCCTGTCTAGCCTTTGCTCGATTTCCGAATTGCCGCATCGAATGTACTCGCGAGAAAAAATCCAATCGTCGAACAAGTCGCCCAGGTGCAGCCAGCGCCACGGACCCGCCAAGACGGCAGCGAACCCGAAGAGACCGCCACCGGTGGCAATGGCAATTGATCCGGTGACTTTGAATGCAAACACGCCAATCAAGAAGGCGGCCGCGATGAGCAGTCCGAACATGACGAATGGATAGAGAAAGAAACCTGCGTAGCGCCAGTTGGTCAGCAGGTAACGCCAAAGTGTGCCGGACAAAACGAAATCCAGAAACGTAAGAATGCCGACGGAAATGCGTGAGCCAATGCTTCGACGCCCGAAGGCCTGAATTACGTCGTCCCACCGGACCACACGGTAATCGGTTTCGACCAGCCAATCGGGGCCGGTTGTCATCACATTCCATCCTATCTGATCGGCGGTGTCACGCAAACCGTCAACGGTCGCTTTCACTGACCAGGTGCGTTGGAACCTGGCAATTTCGCGCACAAAGCGTCGTTGCGCGCTGAGATGCGACGTGATTGGATCATAGCCGCCAATATGGAATACCAGCCGCTTCGCTACAGGCTTTCCGGTCATCGTCTCGCCCGCGACTATCCGCGGTTTCGACTATCCGCGGATTCATCGTGTTGTTCGCTGTCCACGCGTCAATCGACCTGTAATTGCACGACATAGCGAAGCGTCTGGCACCAAGGGTTGTCAAGACAGAATTGACCAATTATTGGGGGAAGATGTTGACCTATTTCGCCCTTCGTGCCGGAATCGCTCGAACAATAGCGTCGATCGTCGCGGCTTTGCTTGTCGGATTGTCTGGCAGTGCGCCCTCTCAAGCACAGGACGAGTTATCATCTGCGGAGAGATGCCTTTCGGCAAATTTCAACGTCTCGCTGGGTGCACAATTGCCCCGCACGGCGGCGCGTTTGAAATCTGGCGAGCCGCTAAAGATTGTAGCGATTGGATCATCGTCGACAGTAGGACTCTGGGTGCTTAGGTCCGCGGCCACATATCCGGAGGTGATGCGCCGAGAGCTCTCGAGACTTAGATCCAACGCCACGGTCGAGGTCATCAACAGCGGTCGAGTCGGAGATACGATTCCAAACAACATCGCACGCTTCGCGCGTGACGTGTTCGCGCACACGCCCGATCTCGTTATCTGGCAGTTAGGTACCAATGACGTCGCCTGGGGTGGCCGGCCGGACGAAGGGCTCAAAAGAAGCGTTCTTGAAGGGGTTAGGGCACTTAAGGCAGGGTCTTCGGACGTCGTGTTGATGGACATGCAATATGCGCCACAGGTGCTCGCTTCAGCCAGCTACTCAACGATGGAGGGCATCATCATCGATGTCGCAAAACAGGAAAGGGTCGGGCTATTCTCTCGTTTTGCGCTGATGCGAAACTCGATCAATGCCGGGGTCGCGCAGAGCGAACTTGTAACGTTTGACGGATTGCACAACACCGCCGATGGTTATGATTGCGTTGGACGAGCCCTTGCCCGAGCCATCTCGACGAGCGCGCGTTGACAGGCCTGGCTCGGCCGAATCGAAAGCTGCGCCTTCGCATGAGTTGGGCGCTGGCTGGGACAGCAACTCGCGCTGACGCTGTCAGGAGGTGCGCTCATGCACCATTATCTCAGCGAACTTATTGACTTATTGCTGGTGCTTGTCGCCGGGTGGATGGTGCTAGCCGTCATCTTTGTTATCTACGCTTATTTCGCACGTCTTCAGTACCCGGTGAGCGGATCGGTCTTTGGACGTGTGGTCGTCATTTCCTTCTTCATCATAACCACGTCGATTTGGCTCCCTATTGTTGTGGGCGCGCTAGCCCTATCGCTGATCGGTCATTTGTGGTCTCACTTCAGGACAAAGCCACGCGTCGGTTAGTTGGCTGCTACGTGCTGGCCGCAGTTAGAGCGCCGGAAATCGAAAGTGAGGGCCATCACCACGCGGCGTCAATTACTTCGACACCGCGGTGCAGTACGGCGATGCCGAATCGGAAAAGAACCTTGGCGGTCACTTGCGATTTAAAGACCAATTGGTCTATAATATCAGCAATGAGCCGCCAAACCCCAGTGCAGTTGCCCCGTGGCCGCCCCCGAAGTTTCGACGTGGAAGCCGCTGTCGAACGCGCGATGGGTGTGTTCTGGTCGCGCGGCTATCACGGCACGGCGCTGCCGGACCTTCTTCGTGCGACCAAGCTCTCGCGTGGCAGCCTTTACGCCGCTTTCGGTGACAAGCACTCGCTCTTCTTGCGTGCGCTTGATCGCTACATTGCCGATGCCCTGACACGGATGGATATCGAACTCGACCCCCGCAGAGAGCCGGTCGACGGCCTGCGGGCCTACCTTGCCGGTTACGTTGACCGCACGAGCGGTGCCAATGGTCGGCGCGGATGCCTGCTGGTGGCCACAGCCATGGAACTGGCTGGCCAGGATGCTGAAGTTGGTCGTCGCATCGCGAGCTTCTTCAAAGCCATGGAGGCCAGGGTGGCGGAGGCGCTTTCCCGTGCGAAGACGGCGGGCAAGTTGGCCGATGGTGTTGAGCCTACAAGTGCCGCCCGAATTCTCGTCTGTTTCGTTGAGGGGCTGCGAGTGGTCGGCAAAACGGCACCGGCACGGAACACATCGCAAGCCACCGTTGACGCTCTGCTCGACCGCTTCATCAGGTAAACAACCCATGGACGCCTCGGCTGGTGGCGCGCCGATATCTAGACTGATCGGTCTTGAAAGGAAGGATGCCATGTCTGCCCTCCAGATCGTCTGCGCGGTGGCCGTTCCCTTGCTCTGGGGTTATCAGTTCGTGGCCATCAAAGTGGGCGTTACGGAGTTTCCGCCTCTCTTCTTCCTCGCACTGCGCTTCCTGGCCATCGCGCTGCTGCTTGTTCCGTTCGTCAAAAGGCCCACGCGTCAACAGTTCGGCCCTATCGCAGCTATTTCGATTTTCTTTGGTGGACTGAACTTCGGGCTCTTCTATGTTGGCCTTGGGCTCGGCTCGGGAAGCATGTCGGCCGTCGCGTATCAACTCGCCACGCCCTTCACCGTCCTGTTAGCCTGGCCGCTGCTCGCGGAGAGGCCGTCTCTCACCACGTCCGCTGGAGTGGTGCTTGCATTCCTTGGCGTGGTCGTGTTGGCAGCGGAGCCTGGCCTGTCGGCAAACGCGCTTCCGCTGCTGCTTGTGGTCGGGTCGGCCTTCGCATTCGCGGTGTCCAACGTCTTGACGAAACGCTACGGCCCTTTTGATCCCCTGATGTTGATGGCGTGGTCGTCGCTGCTCACGGTGCCGCAGGTCATGTTGATGTCGTTGCTCCTTGAATATGGACAACTGGCGAGCCTTGTCACGGCGGACGAACGTGGTTGGCTGGCACTCGCCTACACAATTTTCATCGGAGGAATTGTTGGGTTTGGCCTTTGGTTCTGGCTGATCGCCCGTTGCTCCATGGGCCGCGTCGCACCCTTCGGTCTGCTGCTTCCGGTGTTCGCCTTGATTTCGAGCGTGTTGTTCCTTGGCGACCGCATGACCCCAAAGTTGATTGTCGGTGGGCTGCTCGCGATCTCCGGCGTCGCCATTACACAAGTAAGACCGAGCGCCCGACCAATTTGAACCCGGAAGTCGCGTCGTGGCGACTTTCGGGTTTGACCCAAACCGGTCATCGCTGTGGTGGTCTTATCGGCGACGCCAACTCGTCGTTGACACTGTCGCTCGTGCCGCAGTACCGAGTCTTCTTTCCTCTACTTGGCGCGAATTCCTCTTGCGTCTTGAGTTTCCGCGTTTGTGCGCTTGAGCATCGCTTTGAGCTCCTCTTCGAGCGATCGCGGCGAAATGCCAAGCCGGCCAAGTCCCGGCCGACTGTCCGAGGCCGTCGTGTCGATCTGCATAAGCTCGACCTGATTGCGCGTGAGTGGTGGCTGCGGCAGGACTTCAGCGAGACTGGCGACGGCATCCCAGACAGCAAAGGGTGTTCGTACCAGAACCGGCCGCAATCCTGCGGTACGCGCAATGGTCCGCAACAGCTCCTCGTATGAGTAAATGCGCGGGCCGCCCAGTTCGTAGATGGGATAAGGCTTTTGGGTTTGCCGCAGGATATTTGCGATCGCCGCGGCGACGTCGTCCGCGTATACCGGTTGAAGCCTCGTCCTGCCGTCACCGAATAGCGGATAGGCTGGCAAGGTCCGGAGCAGCCCGAGAATTGTCGTGAGAAAGGCGTCGTCCGGCGCGAACATGACCGCCGGGCGAACAATGACAGCGCCGGGGAATGCGGCTTGCACGGCCGCTTCGCCCTCGCCGCGACTGCGAATATAGGGCGAAGACGAGGTCGCGTCGGCGCCTATTCCTGATAGGTGCACGAACCGTTTGATCCCGGCCCGGCGCGCGGCTCCAGCGATCCTGGCCGCCGCTTCGACGTGCACCGAATGAAATGTGTCGCCTCCATGCTCGACATATAGGCTGATCGCGTTGACGACGCCGTCGGCGCCCGCAATGGCGGCCTCCACGGAGCGTTCGTCATGTGCATCGGCAACGATCTGTTCCACGTTATCGCCCTCGGCCCGCCCAGTACGCCGTGAGGCTGCGCGCACCGTAGCGGTGGAATCACCCAAACAGCGCACGATGCGACGACCAACAAATCCAGTCCCCCCAAAGACGGTCACGCGGTTCATTCCCGGATCCATCCCGCGATCCTGTGCTACACCCTTTATTGACCCACTGAGCGCCGCGCGAACGGCCTCAGTGGCCTCCGCCGGCGAACTGCCTTTGTTGAGGTGATGCGAGATCACGTCAAACAGGATTTGCGCGGCCGGGCCGATCGTTTGCCACTCTTTCCTGGCTTGATCGATCAGCGGCTGCGCTTCGACATAGAGCGTCTGCGCGTGTTCGATGACCGGATGAGCCTTGTTGAGAAGATCGATCAGCGCCCTAGTCGCCGGCAATGACTGCTCGATTTGCTCAAGTTGCGCATCGCTAAGACCGGAAACGTGGCCAAGGACATCAAAGAGCAAGTGTTTCAGCATGGCGCGAGCTTACTGGTAGCAACGCACTAACTCAAGGCAACCAACCCAAAGTGAGCACGTGCTCGCGACTTTGCTCCAGTTTCCGCAGGCGCAGACAGGGTGTCGGTCTGACCACAAGGCCGCAGTCAGAGGGCCGGAAATCGAAAAGTGAGGGCCAGTCACCACGCGGCAAATGTTGCGGTAGAGTAGCCGGCGTTCGACATTGCATAATCTTCAATCAGCCGGGAGGAACAGCGATGCAATTGCGGGTCTTTGGACGCACGGGAATGCAGCTCTCGGTGCTGGGCTTCGGCTGCGGCGCGGTGGGCGGGTTTATGGTGCGCGGCGATCCCGTCGACCAGGAGCGGACCATCGCGCGGGCGATCGCCGCAGGCGTCAACTACTTCGACACCGCGGTGCAGTACGGCGATGGCGAGTCCGAAAAGAACCTTGGCCGCGTCTTGCAAAAGCTGAAACCGGCCAATGTGGCCGTCGGCACCAAGGTTCGGTTGCCGCCCAGCGAGTTTGGCCGGATTGCGGACGCCGTCAGGATGTCGCTCGAAGGCAGCCTGGCGCGACTGCGTCTTGAC
Organism: Bradyrhizobium sp. Arg237L; assembly: GCF_029990105.1. Taxonomy (NCBI): domain Bacteria; kingdom Pseudomonadati; phylum Pseudomonadota; class Alphaproteobacteria; order Hyphomicrobiales; family Nitrobacteraceae; genus Bradyrhizobium; species Bradyrhizobium sp. Arg237L. Next base: position 54,637 of record NZ_JAQMIL010000001.1, read on the forward strand.
CGGGTCGACATCTTTCATCTGCACAATGCGATCACCGAGAACGGAGGCGGTTCGGCGCTGAGCGTCCGGCAGGTGCTCGACGACGTGGTGCCGGCGTTCGAGCGGCTGCGTCAGCAGGGGAAGATTCGTTTCCTCGGGATGACGGCCGTCGGCGACACGGCGGCGCTGCAGCAAGTGATCGATGCCGGCGTCTTCGACAGCGCTCAAATCGTCTACAACATGCTCAATCCATCTGCCGCCGACGATTTGCCGCCGAGCTATCCGGCGCAAGATTATGGACGATTGTTCGATCACACCAAGGCCGCCGGCGTTGGCGTCGTGGGCATTCGCGTGCTGGCCGGCGGCGCGCTGTCGGGCTCGGCCGAGCGCCATCCGATTGCGGGTCCGGCGCCCGAGCCGATCGGTTCGGCGATGAGCTACGATGCCGACATCGATCGCGCACGCCGTCTCATCGCGCTGGTCACGGAGGGGTTCGCGGCGAGCCTGACCGAAGCCGCCACGCGATTTGCAATATCCCACCCGGCGATGGGCACGATCCTGGTCGGCATGGCGACGCCGCAGCAGTTCGAGGACGCACTCGCCGCGGTCGAAAAAGGCCCGTTGCCGCAAGCTGCGCTCGACAGGCTGACAGCACTGCAGCAGGCATTTTCCGGCGAACCACGATGATCGTTGCCCGCCGGCAACGATGGTGGGCAATGAGCGCCTTACAGATTCGTGGCGCGTAGGGTCTGCAATCTGAGCGGCTTACAGCGTCACCACGATCTTGCCGAGGTGTTTGTTGGCAAGGTGTCATTGCGGTTGCGCTACCCCCTCGAACAGGCTTTTATGGGCCATACTCCTTGCCTACCGTCCGAAGTCCGATTATCAGGGCGCTGGGTCGAGGCAAGTGCGCCCGGCGCTACCGCTATTTAATTACAGGACCGACGGCATTTCCCGTCACTTTCAAGGTCCAATCGAATTTCTTGAGCGAGTGCGGTGTCAAACGCCATGCAGCATATCGTTGACGTCTACGTGCGGCTGAACAGCCGTGAGGGACTCGAGGACGTCCTGTTCGCTTGAACGCTGACAATGGACCAGAGATTGCGGCAGCGGCCGCTTAACGACTGATAGCCAGGATTCAATTCGACGCTATGGAAGAATGCGATCTTCTCATTGCGCTGCTCCGCATAAGCCATGACTTGGCAACTCGTCACGGGCAGGTCGTCCGTCTCAGGGCAGAACTAGACAGACTGTCTCGGCCAAGCACACTGCCAGCAATCGAGATGTCAGAAGCGATTTCCAGCCGTCGGAGAGCGGACGAACGCGACTTCGCGACCGCAACCGATTTCCTCGCAACATTTCGCCCGAGCGTAGACGCGGCACTGAAGCGGCGCATCAAGTGATATCGGCTAGAGCATGATCCGGAAAAGTGTGAAGCGGTTTTCCGAAAAGATCATGCTCGAACAATAACCTAAAGCGCGATGATGATTCATCCTTATCTCGTCGCGCTTTAGCTCTAGCGCAAAATCGGGGATTTGCGCCTAGGCGTCGCCCCGACCATCGGGCTGAGGGGCGAGCGGTCAGCCACTGATTAGAGGCTGTGTTGCTTTGCAATATCACGGCTGCACAGCGGATTTAATATTGATATTATTATGACGATTTAATATTGCTATTATTATCACGAAACGTTAATAATTAATCAAATCGCGGGCGAGGAGATTAATAGTCATGCTTTGGATGTGGAAATTCATGCGCTTGTGGTCTCTCAAAAGCGCTCTTGGTGGACTGGCTGTGTTAGGAATCGCGACCACCGGTTACGTCCTCCACGGAGATGGCAGCCCTAGCAATTGGACCGATGGTGGCGTCCATGGCGCTCCTGGTAGCGTTCATGGCGCTCCGGGACCTGTCGCTGGCGCTGGACTTCCTCTTGCTCTTATTGCGGTCGGGTATGGCGTATATCGTCTCGTAAGGCGTCGTCACAAATCGCACTGACAACTCCATCGCCCCACTGGAACACAGCTCACCCAAGGGCAAACGGCCAAGCACATGGCGTGACCATCCCACGCCGTTTGAGAGAAGCCGACGCTCTGCCTTTCGCGACAGGCGTGGCCCTTCAGTCTGCGGCATTCTAAGTGGACCGCCCGTGCGCGCCTTGAAGGCCTCGGAATTCACGTTAGATATGGCGCGGGGGGTCCTGAAAGGGAGCCCACTCAATGACGCCACGTTTTGTTTTCTTCGCCTTTTCCATAGCATTCGTTCTGGCAGCGATTTTTGCGGCGATTACGACGGCCAGGCAGATCCATGGCTATCAGGCCACCATAGCGGGAAGGGCAATCTAAGCCGCATGGCGTAGGGTGGGCAAAGCGAAGCGTGCCCACCATCCACGTTCGGTGCAAGCGAAGGTGGGCGCGCTGCGCTTTGCCCACCCTACGATCGCACTTAAAGCGTCACCACGATCTTGCCTAAGTGCTTGTTGGCTTCCATGTGCTCGAACGCCTTGCCGATCTCGTCGAACTTGTAGACGCGATCGATCGGCAGTTGCAGCTTGCGCGATTCCACCGCGCCCCAGATGTCCTTGCGGACCTCGTCGAAGATCTCGCGGATCTCCTCAATGGTGCGGGTGCGGAAGGTGACGCCGATATAGTGGATGCGGCGCGCCGCGTGCAGGTCGAAGTTGAAATCGGCATGGGTGCCGCCGAGCCGGCCGACATTGACGATGCGGCCCTTGACCTTGGTCGCAGCGAGGTTCTGGTTGGCGACCTTGCCGGAGACCTGGTCGACGATGAGGTCGACGCCTTCGCCGCCGGTTGCCTTCAGCACCTGCTCGACCCAGCCGGCGTCGCTGGAATCGATCGCGAGGTCGGCGCCGAAATCCTTCAGCCGGCCGCGCCGCATCGCGTCGGTCGAGGAACCGATCACGAGCTTCGCGCCCTTGAGTTTCGCGATCTGCAGTGCCATCAGCCCGACGCCGGAACTTGCGCCCTGGATCAGCACGGTCTGCCCCACCTGCAGCGCGCCGTTGGTGACGACGGCGTTGTGCATGGTCGCGAGCGCGACGGGGAGGGTGGCGGCTTCCTCGAAATTCATGTTCGAGGGCGCGCGGAACAGCCGGCCGTGATCGGCAAGCGTGTATTCCGCAAAGGCGGCGCCGCCGGAGCCCATGATCTTGTCGCCGACCTTGACGCCTTTCGCGTCAGGTCCGAGTTCGGCGACCTCGCCGGCCCATTCCATGCCGAGCACGGTGCCGACGCCTCCTGCGCTGCCATGGGCATGGCCCTTGGTCATGCCGAGGTCGGCGCGGTTGAGGCCGCAGGCATGGACCTTGACCAGCACCTGCGTGCCCTTCGGCGTTGGCTTTGCGACGTCGGTAATCTCAGCGCCATTGGCGCCATAGACATAGGCTTTCATCGGCTCTTCTCTTTGGTTGGGCGCAAGGCCGCTTTATTCGGCAGCCTGGCGCTGCGCCCCCGAAATCATGCCCTCGAGGCGGCTGCGGATGATCGCCTCCGCATCGCGTACGATCCGCGATACCAGTTCGGCGCAGGTCGGGATGTCGTGGATCAGGCCCTGCACCTGGCCAGCCGACCAGATGCCTTCCTCGGCATCGCCGGTGGCATAGACCATCTTGCCGCGGGCGCCGGCGACGAGTTCGCGGACATCCTCGAATTTCGCGCCTTCCTTCTCCATCGCGACTACCTTGGTGGAGACCGCGTTCCTGGCGACACGCGAGGTGTTGCGCATGGTGCGGAAGATCAGCTCGGTCTCGCGCTCGTCATTGGCGACGATGCGTTCCTTGACGAGCTGATGGATCGGGCTCTCCTTGGTGCACATGAAGCGTGTGCCCATGTTGATGCCGTCGGCGCCGAGCGCCAGCGCAGCCGCCAAGCCGCGGCCGTCGCCAAAGCCGCCGGAGGCGATCATCGGGATCTTCACCTTGTCGGCGGCGCAGGGGATCAGGATCAGGCCGGGGGTATCGTCCTCGCCGGGATGGCCGGCGCATTCGAAGCCGTCGATCGAGATCGCGTCCACGCCCATGCGCTCCGCCGACAATGCGTGACGGACGCTGGTGCATTTATGCACGACCTTGACGCCGTGCTTCTTGAACTGGTCGACGTGTTCCTGGGGCTTGTTGCCCGCGGTCTCGACGATCTTGATGCCGCTCTCGATAATGACCTGGCGGTATTCGGCGTAAGGCGGCGGTTTGATCGCAGGCAGGATGGTCAGGTTCACGCCAAACGGCTTGTCCGTCATCTCGCGGCAGCGCGCGATTTCCTTGCGCAGATCATCCGGTGTCGGCTGCGTCAGCGCCGTGATCATGCCGAGCGCCCCGGCATTGGCGACGGCCGCGACGAGTTCCGCGCGTCCGACCCATTGCATGCCGCCCTGCACGATCGGGTGCTCGACGCCGAAAAGCTCGGTGAAGCGTGTCTTGATCATTACTGCCCTCTGTTTCCCCGGCGCGGACGGTCGCGCGTTGTTTATCGAGAATTCATTCGGGCAGCAGGATGCCGTCGCCCCCTGCAAAAGTCCACGGGGGCGGGTGATGGTCAGGGCAACGCCATCATGCAAAAGCGCCGCGTTGTTTCCGCAAGGCGGAACAAGTCGGATCGACCCAAAGTCCCCGAATTAAGGGGTTCACGCCACTGGCTTCAGGTGACGTCGCCTACTGCCTGAATTCGTTCGTGAGCTCGCCGATGCCGTCGATCGCCACCGTCACGGTGTTGACTGGCTCCTTCATGACGCCGATGCCGATCGATGTGCCGCAGGCGATGAGATCGCCGGGCAAGAGCGTCATGTCGTGCGAGATCTTGCTGACGAGCTCCTGCGCGCTGAAGATCATGTCTGATATCGGGTAGTTCTGACGCTCGGCGCCGTTGAGAATGGTGCGCACGACAAGGCTTCCCGGGTCGATCCCTGCGGTGATGACGGGGCCAAACGGGCCGTAGCCGTCAAAGCCCTTGGCGCGGGCCCATTGCGCAAACGTCTTGTCGCGGTTGAGGATGTCGTTGGCGGTGACGTCGTTGACACAGGTGTAGCCGAAGATGAAGTCGTCGGCTTCATCAGGAGAGACGTTGGTGCAGGGCTTTCCGATGACGATGCCGAGCTCGCCCTCATAGGTGGTCTTGCCGTCATAGGAGAGGGGGCGTTCGATCACGGCACCCGGCGCGGTGACGCTGGTGGTCGCTTTCAGCAGATAGAGCGGCTCGGCCGGCTCAGGCTGCTGCAGCTTGGCGGCGAGCGCGTGGAAATTATTCCAGAGCGCGACAATCTTGGTCGGCTCGGAGGGGGCGAGCACCTCGACGTCCTCCAGCACGAGTATTCGTCCGTTCGGCCTGGAGGTGCCGAACATCTCGCCGTCATGTACAGCGATGCCGGATGGCGTCAACACGCCGAAGCCGGTCTCACCCTGGCGGCGGAAGCGAAGCCAATGGGTCACGTTACGCTGCAGCATCACGTGACCGCCGCAACTTTCGCTTCCGGCGATGGAAGCACCGTTCCATCGTAGAGCCCAGCGATCCGGGCGCGCTGGGCAGCGAGCGCCAGCATCGCATCCAGCGACGGCGTCGGAATCCCGGTCAGGCGTCCCATTTCCTGCACCACGGTGACCAGCGGATCGATCTCCATCGGGCGGCTGCGCTCGAGGTCCTGCAACATCGAGGTCTTGTGGGCGCCGACCTTGCGCGCGCCTTCGATGCGGCGTTCGACGTCGACACGGAATTTGACGCCAAAGGTTTCGGCGATCGCCTGCGTCTCCAGCATGATCGCTTTCGACAGCGCGCGGGTCGGCGGATCGGAGCAGATTACGTCCAGGGTCGCATGGGTGAGGGCGCTGATCGGGTTGAAGCAGACATTGCCCCACAGCTTGAGCCAGATCTCGTCGCGGATGCGCTCGAGCACGGGGGCCTGCATGCCCGCCTTAGTGAAGACATCAGACAGACGCTGCACGTCCTCGGTGATCTCGCCGGAGGGCTCGCCGAGCGGAAAGCGGTCGCCATAGACGTGCCGGATGACACCAGGCGCCTCGATCTCGGTGGCGGGATAGACGATGCAGCCGATCGCGCGCTCGGGGCCAAGCTCACGCCACTGCCGGCCGCCGGGATCGATGGTCTCCAGCGTCGAACCCTGATGGGCGCCGCCGTGTTTGTGGAAATACCAATAGGGAATGCCGTTGACGGCGGTGACGATACGCGTGTGCGGGCCAAGCAGCGGCTGCATCCGTTCGAGCACGCCGGTGATCGAATGCGCCTTCAGGCAGATGATGACGAAATCCTGTGCGCCGAGTTCGGCCGGATCGTCGGTGCAGCGGGGATGCACGATGCGCTCTTCATCGCCGATCAAGAGCTTCAGCCCGTTCGCCTTCATGGCGGCGAGATGGGCGCCGCGTGCGACCAAGCTCACCTCCACGCCCGCGCGCGCAAGCTGCACGCCGAGATAGCCGCCGATCGCGCCGGCGCCGTAAATGCAAATCTTCATGGGATGTTTCGCAAAAGAGGCGGGGTTGATGTTTCAGCGCGGGGCCATGCGCCGGTGCCGAGCATGTCTCAGACCGGCGCGCTGACGCTGAGGTGCTTTCAGGCCGGAATGGCTTCCCGCGCGGCCATCACCTGCTCGTCGAATGCGGCTGCGATGTCGCGGATGCTGATGACGCCGATCAGGCTGTAATTGTCGATGACAGGCACGTGGCGAATGTGGTGCTTGTTCATGAGGTGGCGGACATGCTCGAGCGTGTCGCGCGAGCTGCAGGACACGAGTTGCTGCACCGAGATGAAATGCGACACGCGCATGTTGGCGCCCGCCGCGCCATGCTCGGCGATGGCGCGCACCACATCGTGCTCGGTGAACATGCCCACCGCGGTGTTGCCCTCGGTGCGGACGACATCCTTGACCACCAGCGCGCTGATATTTCTCGAACGCATCAGTTGCGCGGCGATCGCCACCGTCTCGTTCATGCGAACCGTTGCAACACGGGCGGCTTTCTTGTGCAGAATATCTCCGACTTGCATGGCAACCTCCTTGGGTTCGTTTACGATTGCAAGTCTGGTATACAAAATGCCAATTGTCAACGCAGCAGAAGCGGATACATGGAGAAAAATGCAGTAAAAACAGTAAGTAGCGCTGACGCTTTCGATCCTGCGGGCGATGGCGTCTGATCGATCTATCTCGTTGTATTTTGTATTCCTTTCATTCCGGGCAAAAAGAAAAGGCGCACCGAAGTGCGCCTTCGCCCGTCACAACGTCTGCGCTCATGCTGTGGTGACGCTCCGCGCGGTTGCCTGTGCCGCCGCTGTCTCGTTGCCCAAGATGAAGGCGCGTCGCATCGGCTTGATCACGAACAGCGCCATCAGCGCCGCCGTCGCGTTGAGAGCTACTCCGATCACGAACACGGCGTGCCAGCCAAAATTCTTGGCGAGGATGCTGGCGAGCGGCACCAGCAGCGAGGCGGTGCCCTTCGCCGTGTACAGCATGCCGTTGTTGGTGGCGGCGTACTTCACACCGAAGGTGTCGCCGCTGGTGGCTGGAAACAGGCTGTAGATCTCGCCGAACACCCCGAAATAGACCGCGGTCGCGAGCACGAACACGACCGGATGGGCGCCGTAGGTCGAGAGCGTCAGCAGCATCAGCGCCGCCGTGCCGAAAGCGATGAACATCGTGTACTCGCGGCCGATATTGTCGGAGATCCAGCCGAACATCGGCCGGCCGAATCCGTCGAAGATGCGATCGAGCGAGATCGCAAATGTCAGCGCCGCCATCTGGATGCCGGCGAGCGAGACCGGCGTCTTGGCGATCTGGAAGTCATCGGCGATCGGCGCGATCTGCGCCGCCGTCATCAGGCCGCCGGCGGCGACCATCACGAACACCAGATACATCACCCAGAAGATCGGGCTGCGCAGCACCTGCGGCGGGGTGAAATCAATCTTGGTCTGCGGCAAGTTGAGCTGCTTCTTCTTCGGAGGCACCGCGACAGACGGCGGGCGGATGAAGAAGGCGAGCACGAACACGATCAAGCCTTGCCCGATGCCAAACTCGAAGAAGGCTGTCTGGTAGCCGCTTGCGGCGATCATGCTTGCGATCGGCACCACGGTGAGCGCGGCCCCCGCGCCGAAGCCGGCGGCGGTCGCGCCCGCAGCAAGTCCTCGGCGGTCCGGAAACCATTTCAGCGCATTGCCGACGCAGGTGCCGTAGACCGCGCCGGCGCCCATGCCGCCGATCACGGCGGCGGTATAAAGCAGCGCCAGCGAATCCGCATAGGAATTGAGGACCCAGGACAGCGCGATCATCACGCCGCCGAACATGATCACCATGCTCGGCCCGTATTTGTCGACGAACCAGGCTTCGACGGGGACGAGCCAGGTCTCGGTCACCACGAAGATCGTGAAGGCGAGCTGGATGCCCGCACGGCCCCAATGATGCTTCGCGTCGATCGGATCGACGAACAGCGTCCAGCCGTATTGCAGGTTGGCGATCATCGCCATGCAGACGATGCCGATGACGAGCTGAAACCAGCGGAAGCCGTTGGACGAAGGTGTTGAGGGTGCGGTGGCGGCGTTGCTTAAAACCATCAAGTCCTCCCGAGCGCGTGCTTGCGGTTGCGGCCTTCTGTCGCGAGTTTGTGACTTATCGTCGCAAGCACCGGGCGGATGTTGGTATACTATATCCCACAATGCAAGCCGAACTTGTGCTGCGGTGCGGTATAGGCCGTGCCGCAGGTCGGCGGTCACGGCGATTTCGGAAAATCGGAAGCGCAGCAAAAAAGCGCCCGGCTGTGGGCCGGGCGCTTCATGCCAACTGCGTTGCGCGATCTACGACGCGCCCGATTTTTCCACCACGACCTTGCGCCACGGTTTCAGCGCCAGGATGGCGAGCAGCGATGCCAGGATGTTGGCGCCCGCGGCGATGAGAAAGACATTGTCCCAATTGCCTGCGGTCTGCTGCATGTAGTTCGCAATCGGCACCAGCAGCGCGGCCGTGCCCTTGGCGGTGTAGAGCAGGCCGGCATTGGTGGTCGCGAATTTCGGGCCGAAGGTGTCGGTGCAGGTGGAGGGGAACAGCGAGTAGATCTCACCCCAGGCGAAGAACACGAAGCCCGACAGGATCACGAACCAGATCGGATCGTGGCCGAACATGTAGAGCGCCCAGATGCCGATGCCCTCCATGCCAAAGGCGATGAACATCGTGTTCTCGCGGCCGATATTGTCGGAGATCCAGCCGAAGAACGGACGCGTCAGGCCGTTGAGGACACGGTCGATGGTGGCGGCGAAGGTCACGGCGGTCATCGTCACGCCGATCAGGGTCACCGGGACACTGTCGATCTTCCAGTCCACAGCGATCGGCTTCAGGTTCGCTGTCACCATCAGGCCGCCGGCGCCGACGATCACGAACATGAAGTACATCAGCCAGAAGATCGGTTGCCGCAGCACTTCCGTCGGCTGATAGTTGCGCCGGCTCTGAACCAGATTGGCGTTCTGCGCGACCATCGGAACCTGTCCGGACTTCGGCGCGAGCAGGAAGAAGGAGAGCAGCACGATGATGATGCCCTGGCCGAGACCGAAATAGAGGAAGGTGGTCTGGAAGCCGGAGTCCTTGATCATCGCCTGGATCGGCGCGACCGTCAGCGCCGAGCCTGCGCCGAAGCCGGCCGCGGTGATGCCGGCCGCCAGACCGCGCTTGTCGGGAAACCATTTCAGCGCGTTGCCGACGCAGGTGCCGTACACGCCGCCGGCGCCGATGCCCGCGATGATCATGCCGAGATAGTAGCCGTTGAGCGAGGTCGCCTGGGCATTGATGGCCCAGCCGATGGCGCAGAGGATGCCGCCGATGAGGACCACGATGCGCGGGCCGTATTTGTCGACGAACCAGCCTTCAATCGGCACCAGCCATGTCTCAAACAAAACGAAAAGGGTGAAGGCCCACTGGATAGAGGCGCGATCCCAACCGAATTTTTTTTGAATGTCGGGGACGAAGAATGTCCAACCGTATTGATAGTTGGCGATCATCACCATCGCCGCGACGCCGATCGCAAGTTGTGTCCAGCGAAAGGTATCGCTGACACGGGCCGCTGGCGGAGCCGTAGCCTGCACCATCTCTGTCATAGGTCCTCCCAAGGCGCGCCCCTGTTATCTTATGTCCCGGACGCGCGGCGGCCATCTTGGTATCTAATATGCCAACATTCAAGCGTCGGTACGAACCGCGCGCAAATGTCGCAGGCGGGCATCGGTACTCGGAATCAACAACTTGGTTCAACCGAACGGGTTCACTTCGAACCCAAGATGATGGTCCACAGCGCGATTTCTATCGATGCTCTGAAGCGACTGGATTCACGCAAGAATCATCGCGGGTGATCTGAAGGTCAGCTTTGGAAAGCGAGCTCGGCGCGCCCGCTTTGGACTGACGGATTCAGGAGGTATGTGAGCGGGTAGGTCGGACGCAAGAAGTGCGATAACACCGATCGCCCAGCCGTTTTGAGCTTTGGTATTTTATATCCCAGCTTCGAAGAAAGCTCCGCCTCAGGCGGCCGCTGTTCGCAGCCGGCTGTAGCCTTCCTGAATCGCGGACCAAAAAAGGGCAACGAGCCCCAGGACCATGATCGTGCTGACCAGCCCATTTGAGAAAAACACCGCGAGCGAACCTTGCGACCCGAGCAGCGATTGCCGGAATGCCTCCTCCGCCTTGTCGCCGAGCACAATGGCCAGCACCAAAGGGGCGAGAGGATAGTTGCACTTCTTGAGCAGATAGCCGAGCACGCCGAAGACCAGCATCAGCATCACGTCGAATGTGCTGTTGTGAACCGAGTAGGCGCCGATCGCGCAGAGCACCAGAATGAGGGGCGCGATGATGCTGAACGGCACGCGAAGTATAGCGGCGAATATGGGTACGCAGGTGAGCACGACGAGCAGGCCCGCGAGATTGCCGAGATACATCGAGGCGATCAGGCCCCAGACGAATTCCTTTTGCTCGACGAACAGCATCGGGCCGGGCTGCAGGCCCCAGATCAAGAGGCCACCGAGAAGAACGGCCGCCGTCGGAGATCCCGGCACTCCGAGCGACAGCATCGGCAGCAGTGCCGAGGTCCCGGCGGCGTGAGCTGCCGTCTCCGGCGCGATCACGCCCTCGATTTCTCCCTTGCCGAAATTCTTGCCGTTCTTCGCGAGCCGCTTGGCGATGCCGTAACTCATGAAGGATGCCGGCGTTGCTCCGGCCGGCGTGACACCCATCCAGCACCCGATCAGGCAAGAGCGCAATGACGTCACCCAGTACGCGGGCAGCTCTTTCCAGGTTTGCAGCACCACGCGCAGATTGATTTTCGCGTTGCCGCCGCGGAAGCTCAATCCTTCCTCCATTGTCAGGAGGATCTCGCCGATGCCGAAAAGACCGATGACGGCGATCAGAAAATCGAACCCGTTGAGCAATTCGGTGATCCCGAACGTCAATCGCAACTGCCCGGTGATTGAATCGAGTCCGACGGCTGCAAGCGCGAAGCCAATCATCATCGCGGCGATGGTCTTGAAGGGCGGCTCCTTGCTCAGGCCGACGAAGCTGCAAAACGCGAGGAAGTACACCGCGAATTTTTCCGCAGGACCAAATCGCAACGCGAAGCTTGCGACCAGCGGGGCCACCAGCGTGATCATGGCGACGGCGAACAGCGCGCCCACGAACGAGGAGGTGAAGGCTGCCGTCAACGCTTCGCCAGGCTTGCCCTGTTGCGCCATCGGATAGCCATCGAACGTCGTTGCCACCGACCAGGGTTCACCCGGTATGTTGAACAGGATCGAGGTGATCGCCCCGCCGAACAACGCGCCCCAGTAGATGCAGGACAGCATGATGATCGCCGATGTCGGCGGCATGCTGAAGGTCAGCGGCAACAGGATCGCAACGCCGTTTGCGCCGCCGAGCCCGGGAAGCACGCCAATGATCACCCCGAGCATGATGCCCACGACCATCAGCATCATGTTGTAGGGCTGCAGGGCTACGGCGAAGCCGTGAAAAAGATTGGCGAGTTCTTCCATTTCGATACGTCCTGCAACAGCGAACCGACCACAATGCGGCTTCTATAGGCCGAGCCATTCCTCGATAGGACCTTTGGGAAGGGGAACGAGGAACCAGCGTTCGAAGACAAGATAGGTGACGATGGGCATGCCGAACGCCACGGCAACGGTCGGGAGCCATCGGTAGCCGCCAAGCCAACGCATGAACCAGCCGATGAAAATGATCGAGGCGACATAGAGCCCGACAAAGGGCATCGAACCGACATAGATCGCGGTGGGCACAACCACGCTCATCACCTGGCGAAGCTGTCCCCACTCCGCGAACAATCGGTCGTCATTGTCGCGCAGCGCGCTCCAGAGATTGATGGCGCTCGCTGCGACGATGGAGATTCCAATGTAGAAGGGAAAGAAGCCCGCACGCGGGCCCTCCGCGCCCCAGGTGATGCCGGCCTTCGAACTGCCGATGATCACGATAATGCCGAAGGCTGCGATCAGCAGTGCCATGCCGGTTTCCACTGCCTTGTGTGCCGGGCCGGCAGCGTCTGATCTACGCGCAGTCATAGGGCCTCCAGGCTGAATCGTGAGCTCGGGACTCGCAATCGAGGGGACACGCTCGTGCGTGCTTGGTTGATATCGCCGGATCAATTCGCCGAGGCGAGGAAACCAGCTTCTTTCATCAATACCTCGTGGCGCTTTTGCTCCGCCTCGACCCACTTGGCGTAGTCGGCCCCGGTCAGGAAAGTGGTGTTGAATGCGCCGCTCTTCATGAAATCCTGCCATTCAGGCGTGGCGCGCACCTTCCTGAACAGTTCGACGTAATATTCGATCTGATCCTTGGTGGCTTTCGGCGGCATGAAGATGCCACGCAACATCAGATACTCCATCTCGAGGCCCTGCGATTTGCAGGTTGGAATATCCTTCCAGCTCTTGCCGTCGGCGATCGGCTCGTCATAGGCCATTGGCTGGGCGTCGAAGACGCAGAGCGGACGGAGCTTGCCCCCGCGCCATTGCGCTACGGCTTCGATCGGATTGTTGACGGTCGAATCGACGTGGTTGCCGACGAGCTGAACGGCGACTTCGCCGCCGCCCTTGTAGGGGATGTAGGTGAACTTGGTGCCGATCGCCTTCTCGACGGCGACCGTGATGATCTGGTCCTCCTGCTTCGAGCCGGTGCCTCCCATTTTGAACGTGCCGGCCGGCGCCTTTTTTACGGCGTCAACATATTCGCCGACCTTGTTGTAGGATTTCTCGGCATTCACCCAGAGCACGAATTCATCGAGCGCCAGCATTGCGACCGGGGTCATATCCTTCCAGTTGAAGGGAATCCCCGTTGCCAGTGGCGTCGTGAAAAGATTCGAGAGTGTAATGATGATCTTGTGGGGATTGCCCGATGACCCCTTCACATCGAGAAAACCTTCACCTCCGGCGCCACCAGCCTTGTTGATGACGACCATCGGCTGCTTCATCAGATTGTGCTTGGTCACGATGCCCTGGATCGTGCGCGCCATCTGATCCGCACCGCCGCCTGTGCCGGCGGGTACGATGAACTCGACCGGACGAACCGGCTCCCAGGCGGCAGAGACTCCGGTACCGCTCGCGCACAACGCTGCGACGGCCGCCAATGCAAGATGCAGAATGGAATGCTTCATCTGGTGTCCTCCCTGTCGAACTTTGAACGCACCGCTCTTTGTCGGCTTGCGATCAGCCCATCCCGATCACGTGCTGCGGGTCATACGGCACCTTTCCGGTGATCGATCACCCGCTGCGATCGTGCGGCCGATTGGAACTGTATGAGGGCTGTTCAGGCGCGGCATCCGCTTCTTTCGAATAATGCTCGGTGGCTGTCGGCTAGCGCTCACGTAAGGTATGCGACATACCAGCTTGCAAACAATCCGCGTGGTGGACCACTTTCCGAGCTACTTTGTCGCAGTTGGGCTGTTACCGGTCATTCGGGAAGAAAAAAGAAAGGCCCCGGAGCAGGGGCCATTCGTTCAAACAAAATGTGAGTCTCGTCGGCGCCACCTCGACGGCATTTGCCGCCGGAATTCGTGTCGCTAAGAGGCCTTAGAGGCCGAAGCGCGGCAGGTCGCCGTTGCGGATGGAGATCTCGGCGCTCTTCATCAGCAGCCGATCGATCGTGGCCATCAAACGTCCCCACAGCGAAGTCGGGGCCGAAATTGCGATGGAAGCAGTTTTGGACATGATGTCCCCTTCTCTGAAGTTGCAGCGGAATGTCCGCTTCGTGATCTGGGGACTATTTATGTATACCAGATGCCAGCGACAACGCATTTGTTTGCATGGCAGCATCCGTTTTTTGCAGTGCAGCATAGATCGGCTATTTGGCACTCCAGAATCAAAAAGGCCGCCGGGAACCGGCGGCCTTTTTTCCAAATTAATGGCCCTGTTACTCAGCCGCCTGCTTCTGCGGCGGAGCGAGCGCGCCGGAGTCGTGGATCTCGGCGACCTGGTGATCGGTGAAGCCGAGCACCTGGCGCAGCACCTCGTCGGTGTGCTCGCCAAGCAGCGGCGAGCGAAGCACTTCGCTCGGGCTGTCCGACAGCTTGATCGGGTTGCCGACCGACAGATACTTGCCGCGGGTGGGGTGATCGACCTCGACCACGGTGCCGGTCGCGCGCAGCGACTGGTCCTCGGCGAGTTCCTTCATCGACAGGATCGGGCCGCAGGGGATGTCGTATTGGTTGAGGATCTCCATCGCCTCGAACTTGGTCTTGGTCGTGGTCCACTGCTCGATGCGCGCGAAGATCTCGTTCAGCCGCGGCAAGCGTGCCGCCGGCTTGGCGTAGTCCGGATGCGTCTTCCAGGTGGGCTCGCCGATCACGTCGCAGATCTTCTCCCAGACCGGCGCCTGCGTGATGAAGTAGATGTAGGCGTTGGGATCGGTCTCCCAGCCCTTGCACTTCAGGATGCGCCCGGGCTGGCCGCCGCCGGAATCATTGCCCGCGCGCGGCACGGCGTCGCCGAACGGAATGCCTTCGCCGAACTGGCTGTATTCCTTGAGCGGGCCATGGGCGAGACGCTGCTGGTCGCGCAGCTTGACGCGGCAGAGGTTGAGCACGCCGTCCTGCATCGCCGCGGTGACTCGCTGGCCCTTGCCGCTCTTGGTGCGGTGGAACAGCGCGGTGACGATGCCGAGGGCAAGATGCAGTCCCGTGCCGCTGTCGCCGATCTGTGCGCCGGTGACGAGCGGCACGTCGTCGCGGAAGCCGGTGGTCGAGGCCGCGCCGCCCGTGCACTGCGCGACGTTCTCATAGACCTTGCAGTCTTCATACGGCCCCGGGCCAAAGCCCTTGATCGAGGCCACGATCATCTGCGGGTTGATCTGTTGGATCTTCTCCCAGGGAAAGCCCATGCGGTCGAGCACGCCGGGGCCGAAATTCTCCACCAGCACGTCGCACTTCTTGATCAGCGCGGTCAGGACTTCCTTGCCCTTCGGGTTCTTGGTGTCGAGCGTGATCGAGCGCTTGTTGTGGTTGAGCATGGTGAAATACAGGCTGTCCACGTTCGGGACGTCCTGCAACTGGCCACGCGTGATGTCACCGACGCCCGGGCGCTCGACCTTGATCACGTCGGCGCCGAACCAGGCCAGGAGCTGGGTGCAGGTCGGCCCCGACTGGACATGGGTGAAATCGAGAATGCGAACGCCCGTAAGCGCCTTAGTCATCTGTCCTCTCCTTGTTACTACCTGTTGCTGTCATGCCCACGAAGGCGGGCATCCAGTAATCACCGTCGATTCAGTCGGGCTCAGTGTTCGCCTCACGATAGCTCGGCGGCTACTGGATCCCCCGCCGGAGCCTGTCATCGGGCGGCCATTCGGCCGACCCGTTGGCGGGGAATGACGCCGTTCAGTTGATCCGTTACTTCTTCTTCAGAACGCTCTGCGGATTGAGATTGCCGATGCGGCCGCTCTCCGAGCCGGCCGCCGGATCGATCACCGCGTTGATCAGGGTCGGCTTGCCGGAGTCCATCGCCGCATTGACGGCACGCTTCAATTCATCCGGCGAGGTCGCGTTGACGCCGACGCCGCCGAACGCCTCGATCATCTTGTCGTAGCGTGCGCCCTTCACGAACACCGTGGTTGCGGGATCGGCGCCGGCCGAGTTGGTGTCGGTGCCGCGATAGATGCCGTCATTGTTGAAGACGACGACGCAGACCGGCAGGTCGTAACGGCAGATGGTCTCGATCTCCATGCCCGAAAAACCAAAGGCGCTGTCGCCTTCGACCGCGAGCACCGGCTTGCCGGTCTCGACGGCGGCTGCGATGGCATAGCCCATGCCGATGCCCATCACGCCCCAGGTGCCGACATCGAGCCGCTTGCGCGGCTGATACATGTCGATGACGCCGCGGGCGAGGTCGAGGGTGTTGGCGCCTTCGTTGACGAAGATGGCGTCCGGCCGCTCCTTGATGATGGTGCGGAGCACGCCGAGCGCGCCGTGATAATCCATCGGCGAGGCATTGCTCATCAGCTTCGGCGCCATCTTGGCGACGTTCTCGTCGCGCTTGGCGTTGACCTTGGTGGTCCAGTCGGCAGGCGGCGCCGGCCAGTTGCCGCCCATGCCCTCGAGCAGCGCGATGACACAGGAGCCGATATCGCCGACCAGGGGAGCCGCGATCTCGACGTTGGAATCCATCTCCTTCGGCTCGATATCGACCTGGATGAATTTCTTCGGTGCATCGCCCCAGGTCTTGCCCTTGCCATGCGAGAGCAGCCAGTTGAGGCGGGCGCCGATCAGCATCACCACGTCGGCGTCCTTCAGAACGGTCGAGCGGGCAGCACCGGCGGATTGCGGATGCGTGTCGGGCAGGAGACCCTTTGCCATGCTCATCTGCAGGAACGGCACGCCGCTCTTTTCGACGAAGCTGCGGATGGCGTCATCGGCCTGCGCATAGGCCGCGCCCTTGCCGAGAATGATGAGGGGACGCTTGGCACCCTTGAGCACGTCGAGTGCGCGCTTCACCGCCGACGGGGCAGGGATCTGCGCCGGCGCCGCATCGATCACCTTCACCAGCGACCTCTGGCCGGCTTCGGCATTCATCACCTGCGAGAACAGTTTTGCCGGCAGATCGAGATAGACGCCGCCGGGACGGCCGGACACGGCGGCGCGGATCGCGCGCGCAAAGCCGATGCCGATATCCTGCGCGTGCAACACGCGGAACGCCGCCTTGCAGAGCGGCTTGGCGATCGCGAGTTGGTCCATCTCCTCATAGTCGCCCTGCTGCAGGTCGACGATCTCGCGCTCCGAGGAACCCGAGACCAGGATCATCGGAAAGCAGTTGGTGGTGGCGTGCGCCAGCGCGGTAAGCCCGTTGAGGAAGCCTGGCGCCGACACCGTCAGGCAGACGCCGGGCTTCTTGGTGAGGAAGCCCGCGATCGCCGCCGCGTAGCCCGCGTTCTGCTCATGCCGGAACGACAACACGCGAATGCCTGCCGCCTGGGCCATGCGGCCGAGATCCGTGATCGGAATGCCCGGCACGCCGTAGACGGTGTCGATACCGTTCAGCTTCAGCGCATCGATGACGAGGTGAAAGCCGTCCGTAAGCTCTTGTTCCGTGCCCGGTGCTTCGGTCTTGGTGGCGGTATTTAGCATGGGCATGGTCTCCCTCTGGCTTTTCTGGTTCGGACGAGTTCGTCGTCTTCTGAGTGACGCTCTAAGTGAAAAGTTCCTGGCCGTGCGCTTCGACGTAAGCGGCAAGGCCAAGCGTGTGGTCGCGCGCGCGCTTTTCCGCAAGCTCGGTGTCGCGCGCCTCCAGCGCCTCGATGATGCCGAGATGCTCGGGTAGCGATGTCGCGGTGCGATCCTTCCGCCCGATCGTGAGCTGCCGGTAGCCGCGGACATGCAAGAGGATGTCGTTGGTCATATCGACCAGGACCTGATTCTCGGACAGCGAGATCAGCGCCTGATGGAAGGCGATGTTGGCCTTGGAATATTCCTCGATGTGATCTTCCGGCCGGCGGTCGCTGCTGAAATCCTTGAAGAAGTCGCGCAGCGCCGTGATGTCTTTCTTGCGCGCGGTGGTCGTGATCAACCGCGCGGCCATGCTCTCGAGTGCGGCCCAGGCGCGGATCATGTCGACGATCTCGGTCTTGGTGCGGCGGACCACGACGATGCCGCGGCGCGGCACGGTTTTGACAAAACCGTCCTGTTCGAGCATGGCGATCGCTTCGCGGATCGGGGTGCGGCTGACGCCGAGGCGCTCGGACAACGCACGCTCATCGAGCATCACCGGCTCGGGCGTCGTATAGATGTCCATCTTGAGAATAGCTTCCTTCAAGGCTTCATAAGCCTTGTTCTTGAAGCTCGTCTCTGGCGCGATCCGGACGATCGCAATATCTGCCTCAGCCATAATAGGCGATGCCTTGGTTTCCTTCGGTGTTGGCACGACTCGTCTCCTCCGTTTGGAAGACGCCTTCTTAGCAGAAGAAATGCCGTCAGGTTTTTGGCATGCCAAATACCAGAATGTCAAGTTGCCATTGTTTTCTGCATCCGGCGAGCGAAGACCGGCTTGACTTTTTGGCTTCTGGCATACCAAATGCCATCAAATTTGTCCTGGGAGGAAGCCGATGTCAAATTCAAAAGAAGCAGTCCGCAAAGTTCTCGATGCGGTCAAAGCGGACAAGCGCACGAGCCTGACGGCGCCGGAGGGCAAATTGGTCTGCGATGCCTACGGGATACCGGTCCCGAAGGAGGACGTCGCCAAGTCGGCGGCCGAGGCGGCGCGGATCGCGTCCGGCATGGGCTTCCCGGTGGTCATGAAGATCGTCTCGCCGGACATTCTCCACAAGACCGAGGCCGGCGGCGTCGTGGTCGGCGTCAAGACCGCCGCTGACGCCGAGAAGACCTACGAGACGATTCTCGCCAACGCCAGGAAGTACAAGGCGGACGCCAAGATCGAGGGCGTGCAGGTCCAGCAGATGCTGGGCGGCGGCACCGAGGTGATCATCGGCTCGATCACCGACGGCTCGTTCGGCAAGCTGGTCGCCTTCGGCCTTGGCGGCGTGCTGGTCGAAGTGCTCAAGGACATCACCTTCCGCCTCGCGCCCGCGACCAAGGAAGACGCCCTGTCGATGCTCGACGGCATCCAGGCGCATGAGATGCTCAAGGGCGTGCGCGGCGGCGATCCCGTCAACCGCGAGGCGCTCGCCGACGTCATCGTCAAGGTCTCGCGGCTGGTCAGCGATTTCCCTGAAATCGTCGAGCTCGACCTCAATCCGGTCTTCGCCACCAAGAAGGACGCGATCGCGGCCGACGTGCGCATCGTCGTCGATTTCGACTACAAGCCGCGCCCGGCGCCGCGCCCGACCGAGGAAATCGTCGCCGCGATGAACCGCATCATGCAGCCGAAGGCGGTCGCCGTGATCGGCGCTTCCGCCGAGGACGGCAAGATCGGCAACTCCGTGATGAAGAACCTCATCAACGGCGGCTACAAGGGCGAGATCTATCCGATCCACCCCAAAGCGCCCGAGATCCTCGGCTACAAGGCCTACAAGAGCGTCAAGGACGTGCCTGGCGTGATCGACGTCGCGGTGTTCGCGATCCCCGCGAAATTCGTCGCCGGTGCGCTCGCCGAATGCGGTGAGAAGAAGATTCCCGGCGCCGTGCTGATCCCGTCCGGCTTCGCCGAAGCCGGCGCGCCGGAACTGCAGGCCGAGATCGTCGAAGTGGGCAAGAAGTACGACATCCGCCTGATGGGGCCGAACATCTACGGCTTCTATTACACGCCGGCCAATCTGTGCGCGACCTTCTGCACCGCCTACGACGTCAAGGGCCATGCGGCATTGTCATCGCAGTCCGGCGGCATCGGCATGGCGATCATCGGCTTCTCGCGTTCGGCGAAGATGGGCGTCTCCGCGATCGTCGGCCTCGGCAACAAGTCCGATATCGACGAGGACGATCTGCTCGCTTTCTTCGAGCAGGACCCGAACACGAATTTGATCGCGCAGCACTGCGAGGACCTAAAGGACGGCCGCGCCTTCGCGGAAGCCGCCAAGCGGGTCTCGAAGAAGAAACCGGTGATCGTGCTGAAGGCCGGACGCACCTCGGCGGGTGCGAAGGCAGCAAGCTCGCACACCGGCGCGCTCGCCGGCAACGACAAGATCTATGAGGACGTGTTCAAGCAGTCCGGCGTGATCCGCGCCCGCAGCTTGAGGCAATTGCTCGAATTCGCCCGCGGCGTGCCGGTGCTGCCGACGCCGAAGGGCGAGAACGTGCTGATCATTACCGGCGCCGGCGGCTCCGGCGTGCTGCTCTCCGACTCCGTCGTCGACAACGGCCTGTCGCTGATGCAGATGCCACCGGACCTGGATGCGGCGTTCCGCAAGTTCATCCCGCCATTCGGCGCTGCCGGCAATCCCGTCGACATCACCGGTGGCGAGCCGCCGA
Source organism: Bradyrhizobium sp. Arg237L (assembly GCF_029990105.1). Lineage (NCBI taxonomy): Bacteria > Pseudomonadati > Pseudomonadota > Alphaproteobacteria > Hyphomicrobiales > Nitrobacteraceae > Bradyrhizobium > Bradyrhizobium sp. Arg237L. The sequence goes on from NZ_JAQMIL010000001.1 coordinate 74,999, forward strand.
TCACCTACGTCAACACGGTGAAGCTCGGCCTGTCCGATGATCGCATCCACGCGCTGATCCTCGGCTACTGGCACACCATCGTGACGCCGCCGATGGTGTTCGCGCGCAACATGGTCGAGGTGAAGAAGGAGATGGAGGCCAAGGGCTTCGTGAAGCCGATGGTGGCCTCGCTCGCCGGCGACGTCCAGGTCGAGGAGGCCGCCGAGTATCTCTATCAGCACGGCATCCCGGCCTATGCCTATTCGACCGAACTGCCGGTCGAGGTGCTGGGGGCCAAGTACAAATGGGCGCGCGGCGCGGGTCTGCTCTAACGAGAAGATCAATGCCGCTTCGACGTCAGTCGGAGCGGCATTTTGATTGAACGCTTCGGGTGAGGGGACTCTCCACAAACTCGGTCTGTGTCTGGGAATGCAGGTCGCGATGAAGAGAGACGTGATCCGGCGCAAGTCCGTCGAGAAGGCCAACGCGGATCCTGAGGCCGATTCGCGCGAGGGCGGCGTGCAGTCGGTCGACCGTGCGCTCTCGATCATCGAGACGCTCGCCGAAGACGACGAAGGCTACCGCTTGAGCGATCTCGCCATCCGCACGGGGCTGTCGACCTCGACCGTGCACCGTCTGCTGGCAACGCTCGAAAGCCGCCGCTTCGTGCAATTCGACCGTACCGAATCGAAATGGCATGTCGGCGCTCGCAGCTTCACGGTCGGCGCCACCTTTGCCAGGCGCCGCAACTTCACCGCACAGGCAGTTCCTTACCTGCGCAAGCTGCGCGACCTCACGCGCGAGACCGCCAACCTCGCCGTGGTCGACGATGAGTTCATCGTCGTGCTGACCCGCATGGAGAGCCGCGAGATCATGCGTTCCCTGACCAAGGTCGGCGGCCGTGTGGCGATGGTGGCGTCCGGCGTCGGCAAGGCGGTGCTGGCGACCTACTCGGATGAGGACGTCAGCGCGATCATCCGCCACCACGGTATGCCGCGCCTGACCGAGAAGACCATCACGCGGCCGAGCGACCTGTTCAGAGAACTTGAACGGGTCCGCCGCCAAGGCTACGCCGTCGACGACGAGGAAGCCTGCATGGGGCTGCGCTGCATCGCCGCCGTCGTCTACAACGATTGCAGCGAGCCGCTGGCGGCGATCTCGGTCTCCGGCATGACCAGTCGCCTGACCGACGATCGCTTGGCCACGCTCGGCCAGACCGTCCGCGAAGTGGCGGCCGAGCTGACGCTTGCGCTCGGTGGCCTCGTGCCCGCTGCGACGGCTGGCTGAGAAGACAACGCCGTCATTGCGGGCGCATCCGCCTGTGTGGAGAGATGGATTGCGTCGCTGACTACAGCTCAGATCGCGGGCGTTATCAGACCAACCCTCATGTCTCTGGCAACGTAGACGCATGTGTCATCGGCGAGCACGCGGCCGTTCGCAACTCCGAGAACCAGTCTGCCGCGCCTCACCTGGCGCATATCAACCTCATAGCGAACGCGTCTGACTTCTGGGGTGATATGGCCTCTGAACTTCACCTCGCCAACACCGATGGCGCGGCCTTTGCCTGGTGAGCCCGACCAGCCGAGCCAGTAACCGATCATCTGCCACATCGCGTCCAAACCCAGACATCCCGGCATCACAGGGTCGTGAGGAAAGTGGCAATTAAAGAACCAGAGGCTCGGCGTAATGTCCAACTCGCCGACGATATGGCCCTTTCCAAATTCGCCGCCGTTCATGCTGATGTCTGTGATGCGGTCCATCATAAGCATGGGCGGTGCTGGCAACTGCGCATTGCCTGGGCCGAAATAGCCACCTTCACCTGACTTGAGCAGATCGTCTTTTGTGTAGGACGATTGCGGAGTGTGAAAGTCGTGTGGGTTGGGCAAGACAACAAGGCCTTTGGTGGTGAGCGGTCGGGGGTATACTCCGACGTCTGTACTCGCGGTCAGGATGTACTTGGATTGAGTTCAATTCAAGTGCGATCAGCGGCGAATGGTCGAAAGCTGTCGCCGCGAGGCCGCTCTCGATGGCAAGTCTGGGCTGGTTGCCGGTTCGCACAACGCCGAAGTCGGCTCCGGTCAAAGGTTGAACCGGTAGTAACGTCCTTTATTGGGCGCAAGGTGGACCATTGGCGAAAGGCCTGGATCGACTAAACTGACGCCTCACGAACCAGGGAACCGGTTGCTTCCCTGACCGCAAGAACAATGCCGGGGAGAAAGCATGGGTCGGAAGATAGCTATCGTCGGAGCTGGTGCGGTCGGCGGGTATGTCGGTGCCCATATGGTGCAGGCCGGCGAGGACGTCACGTTCATCGATCCCTGGCCCGAGCATATTGACCACATGAGGAAGCACGGACTGCGCGTCACCCACGCAAGGGACGTCGCGGAATTCTCGGTTTCCGTGCGCGCGCTGCACATCACGGACGCGCAGCAGCTCGCCAAGGAGAGACCGGTCGACATCGCCTTCGTCTGCATGAAATCTTACGACACCGCCTGGGCCACCATGCTGATCCAGCAGTATCTGGCGCCCGACGGCTATGTGGTGTCGCTGCAGAACTGCATGAACGAAGAGACGATTGCCGGCATCGTCGGCTGGGGCAAGACGCTCGGATGCATTGCCAGCAGCATCACCGTCAATCTGCCTGAACCCGGCCATATTCACCGCGGCGCCGGCAAGGGCGGGGCGGCGCACACCGTATTTCGCACCGGCGAAGTGCACGGTCGCGTCACGGCTCGGGCGGAAGAAATCTGCCGTCTGGTGGGCTACTCGGACAGCGCCAAAGTGACCGGCAATCTGTGGGGCGAGCGCTGGTCGAAACTGGTTGCCAACGTCATGGGCAATGGGCTCTCGGCCTGCACGGGTCTGTCGGGCGGAGACATGTTGCAAAGCGAGCCGATCCGCCGTTTCTCCACCCGGCTCGGCAGCGAAGCGATCCGCGTCGGCCAGGCGCTCGGCTATCAATTGGAGGAGATCCTGCACCTGTCGCCTGAGACGATCGCGCGCGCCGGAGAAGGCGACGAGACGGCGATGCGCGTCTGCGACGAGCAGCGCTTCAAGGACGGCAAACGCACCTCCTCCGAGCAGCGTCCCTCGATGGGCCAGGATGTGCAGAAGGGCCGGCGCACCGAGATCGAATTCCTCAACGGTTTAGTGGTGCGCGAGGGCGAGAAGATCGGCCTGTCCTGCGCAGCCAATGCCGTGCTGACCGACCTCGTCAAGCGCGTGGAGCGGAATGAGCTGAGCCCGGATCCGCGGCACATTACTGAGTTGCGGCTGAACTGAGCCGCGTTGCTCGCCTTGATGCGCAGAACGGGTTGACGTCTGAACTACCGGGTGGGCAGACAAACTCCGTCCACTTGAATCGGACAGGTACGGGCCAACAACGGACTGGCTGCAAGGCAATGTCGCCAAGCGAAAGGTCTCTTATAGAGACACCTAACATTGCGGGCGCTTGTCGAGAGCCGCCACGATGCGCTCTAGATTGGCATTTATCCGCTGCGTTTCGGTGAGCTGCTGCTCACACAGTTGGATTGCCGAAACCCCCGATTTTGTGCGGTTGGTAAAACGCGAAACCACGATCCATGCACCAATGAGCAGCACGAACGGCCACCATGAGAGCAGTGCCGACAGCCAATCACCATTCATATACAGGTTTCCATCCTCTTCGTCAGGATGCCGTTCATCCATTAACAAGTAACCCTCGCTCGTTGATAAATGTAGGAAATCAATGCACGCGGCGCTTGTTGGGGGCACTCAGAACCGGAAGATCACTTTTGGGATTGCCGAGACAACTATAGCTCGGAAGAACTCGCGGTATCGCCATTGCTAACTGGATGTCTGTCAACAGCGGCCGGCATCCGAAACCCTTCACAAAAGCGGCGTCGAGGCACGCGCACAGCGATGTCCGCCCTGGTTCAGACGACCGACATGGTGAAAGCGGGAGCGCGATTCAGCTCGGGGTCTTTTCGGACCTCAGCGCGGTCTTGAAATATCTCCAGTTTACCCCAACGACCGGACATCACTAAGCGCAGGGTGGCTTAGCGAACGCGTAATCCACCCTTGCATCGCGCGACTGTCCGGAGTCCTTTGAGGTGCCGGCTCGTCGTGCTTGGGGCGTCGTAACGGACGCGCGCCGCTTCGTCCTAGAGCGTGATGACTTTTCTTCGAATCGTCATCCCGCTCTAGCTCTTTGTTTGAGCATGATCTTTTTCGGAAAACCGGTCTCCACTTTTCCGGATCATGCTCTAAGCTACCGGACGCGCTCAAAAGTTATGCGGATCCGTGTTCCTTCCGGCCTCTGGAAGTTTTCTGTCATTCGATCGCCGTCCACGATGAGCGTAAGCTCTTTGCGAGTACGTTCACTTCCAATCCAATTTGGAAAGGTCGAAACCTCCACCTTGTTGCCACTGAATTCTCCGTTTTCATCGACCGTGTATGTACCTGCGAACCCGATAGCTCCGGCCATGGCTGCTCGATTTTCTTGATCCGTCCCGTTGCCGCGCGCACTCGACGCGAAGCGCGGAACCGTTGAGTCGCTCAGAACCTCGACGAAATGCATATCCTCGGTAAAGACGAGCATGCCGTTCGGTTTTGGCCCGTACGCCGGGAGGTTCCCTCCATCCGGATCGATCTGCGCGGCGACCATCCGCCATGTGCCCACCACCTTGTTCAGTGGTCGTGCATTCGCCGACACCCCAGCTAGGGCGAAAAGCGCAGCGACGGATACAATCGCAATGGTAGATAGCTTCATGCTCATCTCAATTCTCCTGGCATCATGTTTACAAGCAATCGACCGTCAGCACGGAGCCATCGGTCCGGTTTCTCGAAGATAATCTGTTGTGCTCAGATACAAGCTGATGAGAAATCTTCCCCAATGTGCTCAACAGCAGTTGTCGATGCGCCGCACGTCCGCGGTATGTCGCCCGTTTCTCGATGAGCCTAATCAAGGTGTATGTCGCCCTCGCGGGCGACCCTGCTGAATAGCTCAATGTCGTCTTTCGTGCGCTGCGTGACCTCCTCTGGGCTGCGATATTGTGGAACAAGGCCGATCTCGCTCGTCTGACTGGCTATGCCGGCGTCACGTGAGATTTCCCTTACCGCTTCTTCGAGTCTTTGAACGATCGGTGCTGGCGTTCCGGAGGGCGCATAAAGCGCGTGCCACCAAGTCGTCTCGGCGTCTGGCAATCCCGCCTGTGCCACGGTAGGAAGGTCCGGAAAGCGTGGATCACGATCCTTACCGGTGGTGACAAAAGCGCGGATTTGGCCAGCTTCCACGAAGGACTTCACTTCAGTCTGGGACGTGCAACTCACGAAATTCGCGACGACCGCCTGGATGCCGGGCGCATTACCTCGAAAGGGAATGTGCTGAACCTTGATGCCCGCCGCCTTGGCGAACAACTCGCTACTGAAGTGATTGCCGCCACCTATCCCTGAATTGGCGAATGAGAGCTTCTCGGGATTTCCTCTTGCGAACTCGATCAGTCCCTTTAGTTCGGTGAACGGCATTTGCGAATTGCAAACGATCATCGTGGCGAACCAGAAGATCTGCCCGAGAGGCACAAAATCCCTGAAAGGGTCGTATGGGAGCGATTTGATGAGTGCGGGATAGAGAGCATGAGTGATGGAAGTGCCATACAACAGCGTGTATCCGTCCGGAGCGGCTCGCGCTGCGTCTGCCGCTCCGATGCGCCCTCCAGCGCCCACTTTGTTCTCGATAACCAACGATTGACCGAGCATCGTGGAGAGCTTCTTGGCGAACACGCGCGCGCCCAAGTCTGCGCTGCTCCCGGCGGAGGCCGGTACCACAAGCCGGATAGGCCTCGAAGGATATTCCGCTGCCGCGAGCGGGCTGAGACCGCAAGCGAAAGTTAGGGCAATTACCCCGGCGAGGATTCTATAGCTCGACATTCTTGATCTCCAGTTGTTACGCACATGCTCACCGCCTGGCGGCAGTACGCGACGCTGAGCGCGAGTCGGCTTCGTGCTTCAGTCCGATACGGCGGAGATGACGAGGTCGGAAAGTCGCTGCGAACGCCTTCGTGATTTGTAGAGCTGCGGATACCCGACCACGAGATGGACGAATGTCAGTTGTCTTTCCGGGTCCACCCAAAACAGTTGCCCGCCAAAGCCGGATCCGCCGAAAGTGCTCGGTGAACTCAACGTACCCATGCTGGCAAGGAATACGCCTTCGCCTCGCACGTAAAACGACAGACCGATGTTCGCGGGAAATGGCTCGGTAAAATTGTTCTCGGCGGATGCCTTGTAGAGGCCACTCAGCTTTGTCCCTGTCTGGATCGTCGTCGCCGCCTTTATGATCGCCGGAGAAAGCACGCGCACGCCGTTCAGGGTTCCGCCCAGTCTGAACATCTCCGCGAAGCGATATTGATCGTAAGCCGTAGACACGGCGCCTCCAGCGGGAAATTCAACCGTGGCGCAGATTTCCGCGATGCGCTCGATATCTCGCTGAGGGATCGTCTCTTTGGAGTCGTCGCACATTGTGATAGGTGCGGATCGGTCGGCCAGATCATTCCGGCCGATCAACGTCAGCGCGGTGTCGGTCATGCCGGTCGGGACCAGGATTTCGTCGGCCATGATCTGCGTCAATGATCGATTCCGATCATCGAGCCGTCGCACGACTTCCCCCAGGATCGCATGGGCCGCACCGGCATGATAGTTTACGACACCGTCCGGTGCCAATTCGGGCGGCATCGCGCATATCTTGGCCACGTATGCTTCGTTCCCTTGGCTCCAATCCTCGACGGGATGTTGCATCGGGAGTCCAGCCTGATGGCTCAGGGTATCACGGATCGTCACTCGCTCTTTGCCGTTGCAGGCGAATTCCGGAATCACCTCGGCGATGCGTGTGGTGAGCGTCACCTGTCCGCGATCGATAAAGCGGAAGACGGTGGCGGCCGTGAGCTGTTTGGTTAGCGACATGACGGGGAGTACGTCGTCTGTCTTGATCTTCCGGCCGGCTTTTCGATCCGCAAAACCAATCGCTTCATGCATCACGATTTTTCCGCGGCGTGCGATGAGGATGACCGATCCATCGGACAGGCCGCTTTCGATGTCCGTCTCGATATCTTCCCGGAGGAGCGTCAGCTTTTCCTCGTCCATCCCGACATCCGCGGGCGATGTGTCGATTCTGATCATGGAAGTCCTCGAATTTCGATCTCTGGAGTAGGGCGCCTCAACGTCGATTGGGGAGGGCGGCTGCTCAGCAAGCGAAGGCCCTTGCGGCCGGAGCAAAATAGATTTAGATTCTAATTCTAGATTGGTCAAGGCCGAACTGCCTGCGGTATATTGCTTCATCAAACTGGATCGAACCGGACGGGACGCTGAGTGGCCAAACCAAGAAACGCATCACCAATCGGAGCTGAACAGCCTCAGGGTCTGGCGGCAATTTCGAAGCTCGCGCGCGTCAACGCCCCAAAGCAGGCGCGCAGCGAACAGAGATTGGCCGACATCGTACAGGCGCTGAACGTCCTCTTGGACGGCCGATCGTTCGACGACATTACCATCCCGGAAATCGCAGCGCGGGCCGGGTGCGTGCCAGCCTCGATCTATGCGAGATTCAAGGACAAGCGCAGTATCCTCGTGGCTCTGCACGAATCTTTCCGGAACCAGCAAGTTGCGCAAATCGAAGAGAGCTTGAGTACGGATGCTCACAAGGATTTGTCGCTCGACGACTCGATACGGCTGATCCTGCGAAACCTCACCAGGCACTATTCCCGCAGGCAGCACATGTTGCGATCAACGCTCCTTCTCGACGATCAAGAAATCTACGAAGGGGCTGGAGCACTGATTGCGTTGGTTTCGACCCGCGTATCAGCCATCCTGCGTCAGAAACTGCCGAAACGTCGGATAATGTCCGAAGAGCGGGTCGACTTGGCTGTCCGCTCGGTCGTCGCACTCTTGCAGCAGCGGCTGATCTTTCGTCCGGCCTCGGTTGGCAGGTTCGCTCCATCCGACGATTGTCAAATCGCTTCAGAAATTACCATCGTCTTTCGCAGCATCCTGCAGATCGGCGATTGATCGGACTGTCTATCCTCGCGTGGTTGTTGGACGGGCGTAATTCGAGACCGAGGTGCAAGCTGAGGTCCCCACTCAAATCGACATTTCGCCCCATTGGCGGTTCTTCGCAAAGCGCGCCTTAGACGAACTGATCCCAAATCAAGGTATGGAAACGTGGACAGACAAGTGACGCTCATCACCGGTGCATCTCGGGGTATTGGCAGGCAGGTTGCCGTTGATTGCGCTCGAGAGGGCCACCCTGTGGTAATTAACTTCGCCAGGTCTCATGACGCCGCGGAGGAGGTCGTCGCGTCGATCGTCAACGCAGGGGGGCAGGCTATAGCAGTGCAAGGTGATGTAAGCGTTGAGGCGGACGCTCGCCGACTTATATCAGCGGCCGTCGATCAATTTGGAAGGCTCGACTGTGTCATCAACAACGCCGGGGTTGGCGAGAAGATTCCCCTTGAAAGCCTGACGTCCGATGCATTCGACCAAGTGTTGAAGCTCAATCTACTCTCTGCATTTATGGTCTCGCAGGCGGCCATACCTCACATGATGAAAAATGGTGGCCGGCTGATTTTCATGTCTTCAGGGGCCGCGAGGACGGGGGGAATCATCTCGGCAGCCTACGCAGCATCCAAGGCCGGAATGGAGGGGTTGATGCACTACTACGCGACGTATCTTCGCGAACATAGAATTACGGCAAATGCCATCGCTCCGTCGCTCATTGCCACCGACATGATCAATCGTGCTGCGCATCAGTCGGACAAGAGCCTCCCGCTCGGCCGTTTTGGACGTCCCGACGAAATCTGGCCTGCGGTTAGAATGATCATGGAAACCGAGTATCTTACCGGGCAGACGATCCATATTGACGCCGGGCGATATATGACGTGAGGTAGATAAAATGTCGCATTCGTAGGCACAGTTGTTCAGATGCAGGTCGTTATCGCAAATCTAAGCGGAACTGAGGGCTGCTATTGTGAAGGGCTTCGACCGCCGATCGCGCGGCGCCGTCTTCAAGCGGCCAGCATCCGAAACCCTTCACAAAAGCGGCGTCGAGGCAAGCGCACAGCATCGGCCGCCTGAGACGATCGCGCGCGCCGGGGAAGGCGACGAGACGGCGATGCGCGTCTGCGACGAGCAGCGCTTCAAGGACGGCAATCGCACCTCTTCAGAGCAGCGTCCCTCGATGGGCCAGGATGTGCAGAAGGGCCGCCGCACCGAGATCGAATTCCTCAACGGTTTCGTGGTGCGCGAAGGCGAGAAGATCGGCCTCGCCTGTGCGGCCAATGCCGTGCCGACGGACCTCGTCAAGCGCGTGGAACGGAATGAGCTGAGCCCGGATCCGCGGCACATTACTGAGTTGCGGCTGAACTGAGGTGCGCTCGCAAGAGCGGAGCAGGCCGGCACTGGCGTTGACATTCCCGCCGGTCGCATCCGAATTCGAGGGCTTATCTAGCTGAAAAATAGCGTGAATTAGACGGCGGCAGCAAATTAGTCCGGAGGGGCTTGACCGATAAGAGCATATACCCCTATCGTTACGAGCATATGCCCTCAACGGAAGGATGCTTGTCATGAGTGAAGCTGAGGTTCTTGTGAGCGGTGCTACCGGACGCACCGGCGGTGCTGCCATCGACGAACTGCTCAAGATGGGCAGGCGCGTGCGGGCCTATGTGCGCTCGAACGGTGAACGCGCCGCTGCTCTGCGGGCTCGCGGTGTCGATATCGCGGTCGGTGATTTCACCGACATCGACCGCATCCGTGCGGCCATGGAAGGCGTCCGATCGGCCTATTTCCTTCATCCGATAGCGCCGGGAATCGTCGGCGCTTCAGCCTATTTCGCGCAGGCCGCGAAGGAGGCGGGCGTTACTGCAATCGTCAACATGTCGCAGATCTCGGCGCGCCGAGAGGCGAGAAGCCATGCTGCGCAGGACCACTGGGTGGCCGAGCGGATCTTCGATTGGTCAGGTGTCGCGACGACCCATCTCCGTCCCACCTTCTTCGCCGACTGGCTTGTCTACCCGCATCTCGGCAAGGATATCTGGGCCAGGAAGAAGATCGAATTCCCATTCGGGAACGGCCGTCACGCGCCCATCGCCAGCGACGACCAGGGGCGAGTCATCGCCCACATCCTGGCCAATCCAAAAGGCCACGAGGGCAAGACCTACACGCTTCATGGCCCGGTCGAGATGAACCATGCTGAGATCGCCGCCGCCATGAGCAAGGTCCTTGGCGCCAAGATCGAGTATGCGCCGACATCGATCGAGGAGTTCAAGCAGAACATGGAGCAAGTGCTCAAGTTTCCCCCGTTCCTGGTGCAGCACCTCGTCGAAGTCGCGCAGAACTATCGGGATGGCATCTTCGCGGGCACGAACGACAACGTCGAAAAGATCACCGGGACGCCCGCGCTTTCGGTGCCGGCTTTCATCGAAAAATACCGCCATGTCTTCGTTTGACAAGGCGCTGAAGATTCGGACCATCAACGGAGATCGCGAGGGGGAAAGATGCTGCTGGCCAACCAACCGCTCAGGGTCGACGAGTGCAACTGCAACGCCATGAGGAAGGCGAGCCGGCAGATCACCCGCTTTTACGATGCTCATCTTGAGCCGACTGGCCTGCGCATCACGCAATTTCTAACCCTGGCGGTCCTCAGTCAGGTGGGGAGTGCAGCGATCAATGCCCTTGCCGAGCGCCTCGACATCGAACGGACGGCGATGGGGAAAATGGCCGGCTTTTTGGAGCGCGATGGCCTGATCAAAATCCGGCCGTCACCCACCGACGGTCGAAGCCGACTCATCGAACTCACCGAAAAGGGACGTCGTCTTCACGCTGAAGCGTCCCCTCTCTGGCGCGAAGCCCAGCGGCAATTCGAGCAACTGAACGGTGCGAAAAATGTAACAGAGCTGCGGCGGGGATTGAGAAAGATCGTCGTCGGCAGCCTGGCGACAAGTTCATCCGAAGACTGAATTTCCCACCGCTTCAGACATGCCGGCGTCGCCGGCTGGGGCAAGACGCTCGCTCCAAGGTTCGCCTTCACGCCCTCGCAATAGCAGAACAAATTGATGTTACCGGGGGCGGAGCGGACAAACTTCGTCCCCGTGAATCGGGCTGGCTGCAAAAAGGCAGCACGTGCTCGAATCAAAGGCAGCAAGAAGCCCATCCGGCCGGAACGCACGCTCAACAGCGCAATTTCTTACGCACTTATGCCGTCGAGTTTGGCACGGTGGTTGCTTGAAGTGCATGGTGGACAGGAGACACCATGTCATCGCCCAAAGTGCAACTTCGTTTGAACGGCATCCGTAAGAGCTTTCCCGGAAAGGAAGCTGCGACGCAGGTTCTCGACGGCTTAACCTTCGATATCCATGAGCGTGATTTCGTCAGCATCATTGGCCCGAGTGGCTGTGGCAAGACGACGGTGTTCAATATTATCGCCGGCCTGGTGGATCCCGATGATGGCGTCATGCTCTATCGCGGCCAGGAAGTGGAAAGCTTACGCGGTCGCGTGGGCTATATGATGCAAAAGGATCTGCTTTTCCCTTGGCGCACGGTGCTGGACAACGTTCTGCTCGGCCTTGAGACCAAGGGCGTCGATCCAAAACGGACTCTGGATACCGCGAGGGAATATCTCAGCACGTTCGGTCTTTCCGGCTTTGAGAACTCATATCCCAAGATGCTGTCCGGCGGTATGCGTCAGCGCGTGGCCTTGATCCGCACTCTCGTGCTCGATCCCGACATCCTGCTCCTCGATGAGCCGTTCTCGGCGCTCGATTATCAGACGCGGCTGTATCTCGAGGGCATCCTGATGGAGGCGGTGGAAACCTTTCACAAGACCGTGATCCTCGTGACCCACGACATCGATGAGGCAGTGGCGCTTTCCAAACGTGTGGTCGTGCTCAGTCAACGTCCGGCGCGAGTCAAGGCCGTTCACGACATCGCGCTGAACGAACATTCTCCGATCGCAGCGCGAAGCGATCCACGCTTCTCCGGTTATTTCCACACGCTCTGTGCGGAGCTCGATATCCAGACCAGGAAGAGTGCATGACGGAAACGGCTCAAGTTGTAAAAACCGCGGCGCCCGCTCGCCCACGCGAGAAAAAGCGCCGTAATGTGTTCGATTCCCTTATCGGGCGAAGCGCTCTTCAGATACTCGCTGTTGTCGGTTTCTTCCTGCTTTGGGAAGCGGCGGTGCGATGGGGATGGTTGTCGGGCTTCCTTGTTGGTCAGCCGAGCGGTGTTCTGCGCAACCTCATCGGTTCCATCGCGAACGGCTCCCTTTTTGCTGATACCGGCTACACAATATTCGAGGCGATCCTGGGATTTACCTTCGGTACCGTGATCGGTTCGGTCATCGGCCTTGCGCTGTGGTATTCGGTGTTCGTGGCGCGGCTGGTGGAACCGTTCATCGCGGCCATCAATTCGGTGCCGAAAATCGCGCTGGCGCCAATCATCATCCTGTGGTTCGGCACCGGCTTGCTATCGAAGGTCGCGCTCGCGATCTCGCTCACCTCCATCGTCGCTCTCATCACCGCCTACCAGGCGGCAAAGGACGCGGACAAAGATCTCCAGGCGCTGCTTTTCTCCATGGGCGCATCCAAGCAGCAGATCTTCAAGCGGGTGATCGCGCCCTCGACCTTGCCCGCGATCATCGCCACCTTCCGCATCAATATCGGATTCGCCCTGGTGGGCGCGGTCGTGGGGGAATTCATCTCCTCCCAGCATGGTCTAGGCCACGTCATCTACGTGGCCTCGAGTCTTTACGATCTCAATACGGTGTGGGCCGGCCTGTTCACGCTGATGCTCGTTGGCTTTCTTTTCTACCACTTGGTCGAGGTCATCGAGAACTGGCTGCTTCCGTGGAAGCAACAGCAGGGCGGCACGCAGATCAACGTTTGATCCTCTTTCAGGAGACTTCCAAAAATGAGACGGCGACTTCCGAAACTGAGCACTCTTTCCGTTGCCCTCGCTCTTGCTCTCGGCATAACCGCAGCAGGGCCGGCTTCCGCCGAGATGAAGAAGGCGACCATCTCTCAAGCGTTTCAATCCCTGCTATACTTGCCACTCTATGTCGGCATGAACGAGGGCTTTTTCGAAAAGCAGGGGCTTGATCTCAACAAGGAAAGCGCCGGCTCCGGAAGCGTTGCTCTCTCGGCCGTGATCTCCAAGAGCGCGCAATTCTCGCTTCATGGACCCGAATGGACGGCCATCGCTGCGTCCAAGGGCGCACCGGTGAACACGATCGCCAACGTCGTGAATGGCGCCGCCGTATGGATCGCCGCCACGCCCGACTTCAAGTTCGACAGTGTGAAAGATCTCAAAGGCCAGAAGATCGTAACTGGGCTGATGCCGACCACCAGCACCTCACTGTTCATCAAGCTGTTGAAGGAAAACGGCATGGATGCCAGCAAGGACGTCGAGATGATTCAGGTTCCGCTCGGCACCGAGCCCGGTCCCTTCGTCGCCGGCCAGGCCAAAGTGGCGGTCATGTACGAGCCTGGCCTCGACCAGGTGGTGGCCAAGGGCATGAAGGTGGTGGTCGGCTTCCCGAAACTGTACGGCGCCTATGCCTTCTCTACCATCACCGCGCGCAACGATGTCGATCCGGACCTTGCCCAGCGGCTGACCAATGGCCTCGAAATGGCGGTGCGTTTCATGCACAAGAACGAGGCGCGCACGGTGGCAATCGCGCAGAAGGAATTCCCGAATCTTGAGCCTGCCGTGGTGGAAGCGGCGGTAAAGCGCATGCTTGCCGACAACGTTTACCCCACCAGTGTCGATATCACGCCCGACGCGCTGAAGCTTGCGCTCGAGACGCAGATCGCGCTCGGCAATCTCGCCGCCCAGCCTGACTACAAGACCTTCGTTCCGAGAACCTATATCGAAAAGGCGATATCCACGAACTGACCTTCGCCGATCTTCGTCGCAACGGCTTCGGGCTGACCCCGGAGCCGTTTGCCTTTTGACCTTCCTCACCTTGGTTATGGGCCCTTCCGAACATGAACTTCGCGCAAGACCATTCTGGCCTCCTCGAAATCATCAGCATGATCGCTGGGGGCGCGGCACAAGCGCAGAACCTGATTGCGGCCAGTCACGCGCGCGCCGCGGCTGTCGAACCTGATCTTCGCGCCTTCGCTTATTTGCCGTCCGAACCGCCCATCGCTTCAGCGGGAAATGGGCCACTCGCAGGTGTCGCGGTCGGTGTGAAAGATCTCATAGACACGGCCGATATGCCGACCACCTACGGTTCGCCGGTGTATGCAGATCACCAGCCGAATGAGGATGCCTGGGCCGTCAGCCGCCTGAAAGATCTCTCGGCGACGGTTCTCGGCAAGACCGTCACCACCGAATTCGCATGGCGCGAACCCGGCCCGACCCGCAACCCTTGGAATCCAAGGCACACGCCCGGCGGTTCTTCCTCCGGCTCTGCAGCGGCCGTTGCAAGCGGATCGGTGCAAGCGGCGCTGGGCACGCAGACTCTGGGTTCGATCCTGCGACCTGCCGCCTATTGTGGTGTGGTGGGATTAAAACCCAGCTTCGGCACCATCAGTCTGAAGGGCGTCCAACCGCTCTCGCAATCCCTGGACCATCTCGGCCTGTTCGCCCGCAGCGTGGATGACGCCGCGTATCTGCTGGCGCTGCTGGCGGGTGGCCCCGGTGCTTCTCGGCAGGCGCCGCTTCAGATTTCTCCTGAAGGCGTTGATCCTTTTCCCGGACCGCGGATCGCGTGGCTTCGTCCGGCGGCAACGCCGGCCTTGGACGAAAGCCAAAGCGCGCTGCTCGCGCAAGTCGCCGCTCTCTTCAGAGATGCCGGAGCGATCGTCGAGCCGTTTACGTTGCCTGCGGAGTTCGAGCAACTGCCGGCGCTTTCCGCTACGCTCTGCGGCGCGGAAGGGGCGGCGAATTTCGGTGCTCTCGTCACACGTTTCCCGGACAAGACCAGCGCCCGACTTAAGGCCCTCGTCGAACGCGGCGCGTCGATTTCCGCGACCGAGTATATTTCCGCCGGCGCGAGGCAGCTTGCGCTCCGCGCCGATTTCACCCGCGCGCTCGCAGGCTTCGACGGTGTTCTTACGACCGCAGCAACAGGTGAAGCGCCGGAAGGATTGTCCGATACCGGCGACCCTGGCCTGTGCGTGCCCTGGACAACTCTCGGGGTTCCGGCGATCGCATTGCCTGCCGGCATCGGGCCGCGCGGCCTGCCCATCGGAATCCAGCTTGTCGCGCCATTCGGCGAAGACCTGAAGCTGCTGCGGATCGCCAAATGGTGCGAAACCTCGCTCGCTATCAAGACCGGGCGCCAGCAGAGCGAATAGATGCCGTGGGGGAAAGCGCGATATCTTCCCGCCTGCGCTGATCGCGACCGATTATGTCGCGCCTTGGTTCTGATGGTCACGGATAGAAGCATCACTGAACAGGCTCCAGCCATTGCAGACTATCAGTCGCATCGCCCGAGACGATCGCGCATGCCGGGGAGGGCGACGCGACGGCGCTGCGCGTGTGCGACGAGCAGCGCTTCAAGGACGGCAAGCGCACCTCTTCAGAGCCGCATCCCTCGATGGGCCAAGACGTACAGAAGGGCCGGCGCACCGAGATCGAATTCCTCAATGGTTTCGTGGTGCGCGAGGGCGAAAAGATCGGTCTGCCGCGCACGGCCAATGCTGTGCTGACGGATCTCGTCAAGCGCGTGGAGCGTAATGAGCTGAGCCCGGATCCGCGGCACATCACGGAACTGCGGTTGAACTGAGTCGGTTTGTCCGCCTTGATGCGCTCGCAATAGCAGAGCCGGTTGACGTCTGAACGACCGGGGCGGAGCAGACAAACTCCGTCCGCTTAAATCGGACAGCTACGGGGCCAGAAGCCGACATCGCGGCGTTCCTGTAGCGGTCAATACGGACACCCCCGGGCCCGACGGGCGATTGGAGACGGTCGCGAGATGGCACCTGCAACGAAAAATGCGACGTCGATCCGTCCAATTGCCGAAAATGCATAGTCCGCCGCTGGGGAGCAGCGCTAACGTTTAGGTTCACTCAGGTTGTTGGCGCAGCATCGCTCGGGCTAGGTCGGTGCCATAAATTTCCAGACACTTATTCGTCCGAGGCCCGAGGCAAATCAAAGGAGGACGCAATGAGTAAGCTCTTTTCGGCAGCACTGATCGCTGTGGCCATGTTCGCTAGTCCGGCCATGGCGGCGTGGTACGACAAAAACGGCGCAGTCATCCATCCCTCCCGCGTCGTTCACTGCATCCGGGCTCCAGACACTGGCCAGTTTGCCGGAGGTCCGTGGAATAATCCTCCCTGCGAACCGGCAACCCGGGGCTCAGGCACCAGGGCGGCGTGGCGCGACAGAAACGGTGCTGTCATCCATCCCTCCCGCGTCGTTCACTGCATCCGGGCTCCAGACGTTGGCCAGTTTGCCGGAGGTGCGTGGAGTAATCCTCCCTGCGAACCGGCAACCTGGCGCTGAGGCGTCAGGTAGCACTACGGTACGGCCAGTTACACTCCTGCCACTGCACGCGGCAGGAGTTCATTGGTACGCGGCGATGACCCAGGTGTTCGCAAGCCCGAGCCGTAAAACCATCGTGCAGGGAAAGCCGGAGTGAATCCGGTTGAACCTGTGGTCCTACCCCGTGCTTTCTTTGCACGGGACCCATGGGTGCAATCGGCACCCGGCTTTCCCTGCGCCCTCTGCTCATTGAGAGGGTGAAACGAACGCAAACCTCGGGCACCACATGCCGCGAGAATGCGGACTCGTATCCATCCCTCACTCCACCGTCATGCCCCGCGCAGGCGGGGCATCCAGTACCCGGCGGCCCAGCGGTTCAAGCACCGCCGCCTCTGGAATACTGGATCGTCCGCCGGAGCCTGTCATCGGGCGGCGCTTTTGCGCCGACCCGGTGGCGGACGATGACAGCGGAAGGCTGTTTGACATTTGAATCAGGAACTCTCGGCCGTCATTGCTCCGACTGAAACGATCTGTCTACGCGCGGCTGTCGTATGCTTTCATTCCGTCGGCGATCCAACCGTCTGACCCGGCGCGGTTTTTCACCGTTCATTCCGTATCGTGGGAAACAAAATCAGCGTCGTTGAGATCGTCGGTCGCTCCCGTGATCATCAGGCCGATGCAACATCAGCGAGGCGCGACATGGCGAAGATGCGGGCGGTCGATGCGGCGGTGCGTATTCTGGAGAAGGAAGGGGTAGATTGCGCGTTCGGTGTTCCCGGCGCGGCGATCAATCCGCTCTATTCGGCGCTGAAGAAGCGTGGCTCGATCCGGCATATCCTCGCGCGTCATGTCGAGGGCGCCTCCCACATGGCGGAGGGGTACACCCGCGCCAAGTGCGGCAACATCGGTGTCTGCATCGGCACGTCGGGTCCGGCGGGTACCGATATGATCACCGGGCTCTATTCGGCGATCGCCGATTCCATTCCGATCCTCTGCATCACCGGGCAGGCGCCGCGGGCGCGGCTCTACAAGGAGGATTTCCAGGCCATCGATATCGAGTCGATCGCAAAGCCGGTGACGAAATGGGCGGTCACGGTGCGCGAGCCTGGCCTCGTGCCGCGCGTATTCAGCCAGGCGTTCCACCTGATGCGCTCGGGGCGTCCGGGTCCCGTGCTGATCGACCTGCCGCTCGACGTGCAGCTCGCCGAGATCGAATTCGATGACGAGACCTATGCGCCGCTGCCGGTCTACAAACCAACCGCGACGCGGGCGCAGATCGAGCGCGCGCTCGAAATGCTGAATATGGCCGAGCGGCCGCTGATCGTGGCCGGTGGTGGCGTCATCAACGCCGATGCGTCAGAGCTGCTGGTAAGTTTCGCCGAAACCGTCAACGTGCCCGTGGTACCGACGCTGATGGGCTGGGGCGCGATCCCCGACGACCACGTGCTGATGGCCGGGATGGTCGGGCTGCAGACCAGCCACCGCTACGGCAATGCCACCATGCTGCAATCGGATTTCGTGCTCGGCATCGGCAACCGCTGGGCCAACCGGCACACCGGCTCGATCGAGACCTACACCAAGGGCCGCACTTTCGTGCATGTCGACATCGAGCCGACGCAGATCGGCCGCGTGTTCAATCCGGACCTCGGCATCGTGTCCGACGCCAAGGCGGCGCTTGAACTGTTCGTCAGTGTCGCGAAGGAATGGCGGAAATCCGGAAAGCTCCGCGAGCGACAGGCGTGGCCGGTCTCATGCCAGGATCGCAAGCGCACGATGCTGCGCAGGAGCCATTTCGACGACATGCCGATCAAGCCGCAGCGCGTCTATCAGGAGATGAACCGCGCTTTCGGCCGCGACACTTGCTACGTCACCGTGATCGGACTGTCGCAGATCGCCGGCGCGCAATTCCTGCGCGTCTATCATCCGCGCAATTGGATCAATGCCGGGCAGGCGGGACCCCTGGGTTGGACGCTCCCCGCCGCGCTCGGCGTGCGCGCCGCCGATCCGGATCGCGAAATCGTCGCGCTCTCGGGCGACTATGATTTCCAGTTCCTGATTGAGGAGCTCGCAGTCGGGGCGCAGTTCAAATTGCCGTACATCCATATCGTCGTGAACAATTCCTATCTCGGCCTGATCCGCCAGGCGCAGCGCGGTTTCGACATGGACTACCAGGTGCAATTGTCGTTCGAGAACATCAACGCGCCCGAGATCGGCTCTTACGGCGTCGACCACGTCGCGGTCGCCGAAGGCCTCGGCTGCAAGGCGATCCGCGTCACCGACCCGAACGATGCGCAGGCGGCATTCGCGACCGCGCGCGAATGGATGGCGAAGTATCGGGTACCGGTCGTGGTCGAGTTCATCCTCGAGCGCGTGACCAATATCGCGATGGGTACCGAGATCGACAACGTCGTGGAGTTCGAGGAACTGCTCGACTTGCCGCTGGACGAGGTGCCGCCGCGCGTTGATGCGCGCCAGCCCGGCAAATTGCTGCCCGCCGAGTAAGGAGTTGGATTGTGCCGAAATTTGCTGCCAATCTCACGATGCTGTTCGGGGAATTGCCGTTCCTGGAGCGCTTCGCCGCCGCCAAGGCCGCCGGCTTCAATGGCGTCGAATATCTGTTCCCCTATGACTTCGATAGAGCCGAGCTGCGTGAGCAGCTTGATAGTCACGGCTTGATCCAGGTCCTGCACAATCTCCCCGCCGGCGATTGGGCGGGAGGCGAGCGCGGCATTGCGATCTTTTCCGATCGGGTCGATGAATTCCGGGACGGTGTCTTTCGCGCCATTGATTACGCCAAGGCGCTCGACTGTCGGCAGTTGAATTGCCTGGTCGGTATCGCACCGCGCGACGCAGATCCGCTCGAATTGAACGAGGTGCTGGTCAACAATCTGCGCTTTGCCGCCAACGCGCTCGCCAAGGAGCAAGTCAAGCTCCTGGTCGAGCCGATCAACACGCTCGATATCCCCGGCTTCTTCCTGAACCATACCGAGCAGGCGGCGCAGCTCATCGCCGACGTGGGCTCGAGCAATCTCTTCATCCAATATGACATCTACCACATGCAGGTGATGGAGGGTGACATCGCCCGCACCGTGCAAAAATACCTGGCGCGCATCGAGCATATTCAGCTCGCCGACAATCCCGGCCGCAACGAGCCGGGCACCGGTGAGATCAACTACCCCTTCCTGTTCCGTCATCTCGACGCGATTGGTTATCGCGGCTGGGTCGGATGCGAATACAAGCCGCGGACGACGACCGTTGACGGTCTCGGTTGGCACGCGGCGCTCACGCTCGTCACTTGATTTGCAGGGGAATATCGCAATGGCAAAGATTGGATTCATCGGCCTCGGCACCATGGGACGCCCGATGGCGGGTCACCTTCAAGCGGCTGGTCATCGCCTGTTTCTGCATGACGTCGGGCCGATCCCGCCGGAGCTGGTCTCGGGCGGCGGTGTCGTCTGCAAATCGGGCAGGGAGGTCGCGCAGGAAGCGGAAGCCGTCATCGTCATGGTGCCGGACACGCCGCATGTGGAGGCGGTGTTGTTCGGCCCCGGCGGCGTCGCCGAAGGACTGTCGAAAGGCAAAATCGTCGTCGACATGAGCTCGATCTCGCCGCTTGCGACGAAGGAATTCGCGAAGAAGATCGAGGCGCTTGGCGCAGACTATCTCGATGCGCCGGTGTCCGGTGGCGAGGTCGGCGCCAAGGCGGCGAGCCTGACCATCATGGTGGGCGGGCCAGAGCGTGCGTTCAACACGATGAAGCCGGTGTTCGAGAAGATGGGCAAGAACATCACGCGTGTTGGCGGCAACGGTGACGGACAGACCACCAAGGTCGCCAACCAGATCATCGTTGCGCTGACGATCGAGGCGGTCGGTGAAGCCTTGCTATTTGCTTCGAAAGCCGGTGCCGACCCCGCGCTGGTGCGGCAAGCGCTGATGGGCGGCTTCGCGTCGTCGCGGATTCTGGAAGTGCATGGCGAACGCATGGTGAAGCGCAATTTCGATCCGGGCTTCCGTATCGAATTGCATCAGAAGGATCTCAACCTCGCGCTCGAAGGCGCCCGCGCGCTCGGACTTTCACTGCCGAGCACGGCGATTGCGCAGCAATTGTTCAATTCCTGCGCGGCTCACGGCGGCAAGGCGTGGGACCATTCCGCGATGGTGCGCGCGCTCGAGATGATGGGAAATCACGAGATCGGCGCGGCTTGATACGCAGCGCGGGAACCGCCGAAATCCATATCGATTCTCCGCGTTCACCATCATGGAACCGGAACAACTGTCGAGGAGGATGGTTGAAGGCGCATCGTCAATTTCAATTGGAGAGAATGATGACCAAGCGTCTTGCCATCTCTGTCATTGCCGCGTCGCTGCTCGCGTCGAGCGCAGCCTTCGCGCAGTCCACCACGGTGGAGGGCGCAGAGAATGGGGCCCGCGCGGGCGGACAGGTCCTGGGCCCCGTGGGCGAGATCGTCGGCGGCACCGTCGGTGCGGCGGTCGGCGCTGGGTTGGAAATCCCGAACGCCGTGATCGGCTCGATCCCGCGCGACGAGCCGTCGGTCGTGGTACACGAGCGTGTCGTGGTCGGGGAACCACTGCCGTCCACAGTCGAATTGCGCACCGTGCCGAGCCACACGGAATATCGCTATGCCATCGTCAATGAGCGCCGGGTGATCGTCGAGCCGCGCACCCGCAGGGTGATCAAGATCATCGACTAACGAAGACCTGCGTACGCGTCGATCCTCGCGGGCACGTCGCCTGCGGGATCGTTCTGTGCGTTACAACGGCTGCCGCACGCCGAGGCCAAGCATGAAGCGTTCCCTGATCTGCACGGGATCGCGACGGGTCGCGCCGGTGCCGGGCTTGTCGTCGATGCGCACGCCGATCAATGTCGGGCCCTCAGAGGCGAGCGACTGATCGATCAGGCGCTCGAAATCATCCTCATCGGCGGCCCAGGAGCTGTTGGGAAGACCGCTCGCCACCGCGATGGCGACGAGATCGGAGGCCGCCGCTGCCGGCGTCGGCTGCGCGCCGGTGATCTGGTAGATGCCGTTGTCCATCACGACCATGGTGAGGTTCTTCGGCGCCAGCGTTGCGATCGTCGAGAGCGAGCCGAGCTGCATCAGCAGCGAGCCGTCGCCCTCCAGCGCGAACACGCGCCGTTTGGGCTGCGCCAGCGCCACGCCGAGCGCGATCGGAAACGCTAGTCCCATGCTTCCCAGCATGTAAAAGTTCTGCGGGCGATGGCCGGCGGCCCAGAGGTCGAAATTGGTGTTGCCGATGCCGCCGACCACCGCCTCCTCGTTCTTCAATCTTGCGACGAGACGCGAGGTGAGGTCGAACCGGTTCATCACCTTGGTGTTGCGGGCGGGGGTTTTGCTTGCCGTGTTCATGGGACCGGTCACTTGTCAAAGACCTTGCCGCCCGTAAGGAGCGGCGAGAGGATCAGCGCCACCGGCGCCTGCGTGGCGACGGCCTGCTTGATCGAGCGATCGACGATGAATTCGAACTCGTCGAGCCGGGTCGCCGTGTGATGCTCCATCGCCAGCGAGTCGAGCACGGGCCGCATGGTGCGGCAGACCAGCGCCTGACCGTAATTGAATTCGCCGAGCGTACCGCGCTCGGAGACGAACATGATCACCGGGATCTGGTAGGGGATCGCGAGCGAGGCCAGGACATTCGCAAGCGTCGCGAAGCCGGAGGTCTGCATTAGCACCGCGCCACGCACCCCGCCCATCCAGGCGCCGGAGACGATGCCGACCGCTTCCTCCTCGCGCGCGGTGGGAAAGGTCGTGAAGAAGGGATCGGCGTGCAGGTTCTTGATCAGCGGCGTCAGCACGCGGTCCGGCACATAGGGCACGAGGCTGACCTCGTTGCGCTTGAGCGTCTGCAGCACGATGCCGTGCCAGCTCTTCTCCGCTGCGGTCTTGAGCGAGCTTTCATCCTCCGCGAGCGCCATGTCTGCTCTCCCTAACATCCCGCGACGCTGCGGCCGCTTTCTCGCGGCAAAACTTCACCCGACCGGCGCGATTGTCAACATGTCGCAGTCGCAACGTGACCTGCGGTTTCCGCTGATGCGGATGGCGGTCCGCTATGCGATACAGGCGGCAACGACAATAAGACGAGAGCGGTGGGAGGAATGTCATGGCCAGTTGGTTCTGGCGAGCCGCCATTGCAGCGGTCATGTCCCTTGCGGTCGGCTCGGCATTCGCACAGCCGTTTCCCGCCAAGCCTGTTCATATCCTGGTCCCCTATCCGCCCGGCGGGGGCGTCGACGTGCTCACCCGCACGCTCGCCGACGTGGTGTCGAAACAATGGGGACAATCGATCGTCGTCGAGAACCGGCCCGGCGCGGGCGGCGTGATCGCGTCGCAGGCGATCGCCACCTCGGCGCCGGACGGCTATGAGCTGATTGTGGTGGCGAGCGGCCACGCCACCAATCCCTTTCTCTATCCCAAGCTGCCCTACGACACGTTCAAGGATTTCTCGCCGATTTCCCTGCTGGCGTCGTCGCCCAATGTGCTGCTGGTGCGCGCGGATTCCCCGTTCAAGTCGGCTGCCGAAATCATCGCGGCTGCGAAGGCCAAGCCGGGCAGCCTGTCCTACGGCCATGCCGGCAATGGCACATCGACCCATCTGGCGGGCGAACTCCTGAAGAACCTGGCGAAGATCGACCTTAACGCAATCCCCTACAAAGGCGGCATGCCGGCGATCAACGACCTCCTGGGCGGGCAGATCCCGATGTCGTTCAACAATGGTCCGGAGTCGGTCGGCCAATTGCAGGCCGGCACGGTCCGGGCGCTGGCCGTCACCACGGCGGCGCGGGCGCCGTTCCTGCCTGACGTCCCCAGCCTGTCCGAGGCCGTGCCGGGCTACGACACCGAGGTGTGGTGGGGGCTGCTCGGGCCGGGCGGCATGGTCCCCGATCTCGTGACAAAGCTTTCGCACGACTTCGTGGCCGCACTGAACACGGAGGTGGTAAAGGAACGGCTGACCAAGCTCGGCGCGGTGCCGATCGGGAGCGCGCCGGAAAAGTTCGATGCCAAGATCCATGCCGACTATGAGAAATGGGGGCCAATCATCAAGGCCGCCGGCATGACGGCGGAATAGCGCGATGACCGCTTCAGCCATTCCCGCCTGCCTGCCGCCGCGCGAGGTCAGCCGTCCGAAGGTGCCGGTGCCGCCGGGCGCTTGCGATACCCATGCCCACGTGTTCGGTCCGTCCGATCGCTTTCCCTATGCGGAGGATCGCAGTTACACGCCGCCCGATGCGCCGCTGGAAAAATACCTTGCTATGCTCGATATCATCGGGTTTGCGCGCGGCGTGCTGGTCCAGGGCAGTGCGCATGGCAGCGACAATTCCGCGATGCTGGATGCGCTCCGGCGCATGCCGGATCGCCTGCGCGGCGTCGCGGTAGCCGATGCGCGCGTCGCGCCGGCCACGCTGCGCGAATGGAACGCGCTCGGCGTGCGTGGCTTGCGCTTCAACCATTTCTTCCGCGGCGGCCAGTTGCACTATCGCGGTGGTGTTCCGCTGACGGAAGCCGAGAGACTAGCGCCTGTAATGGCTGAGCTCGGCTGGCATCTTCAACTCTGGATCGACGTCAAGGATTTGCCGCAGGCGATCCCGCTGCTGAAATCGTTCCGCCTGCCTGTTGTGATCGACCATATGGGCCGTACCGATGCCCGCGCCGGCACCGGCACCGAGGGGTTCCAGAGCCTGCTCCGCGCGGTCGCCGACGGCTGGTGCTGGGCTAAACTCTCCGGCGCGCATCGCCTGAGCCAGCAGGCGCCTGACTATCCCGATGCGCGGCCGTTCCACGAGGCCCTGGTAAAGGCGAATCCCGAGCGCCTGGTCTGGGGCGGCGACTGGCCGCATCCGCGGGTCGAGGGCGAGATGCCCGATGCCGGCCACCTGCTCGAATTGTTCCAGCAATGGACACCGGATGAGGCGACGCAGCAGCGCATCCTCATCGCCAATCCCGCAAGACTCTATGGTTTCCCGAACTGAAAGTTGCAGAAGGACATGACCGTCAACAACAAGCGCGTCTTCTACGTCAAATACCTCGCCCACAACATCTATGCGGACATCCTCAAGAGCCGCCCCGACGTGCGGCTCGACCGGCTGGAGAATGAGAGCCCCGACGAGGTCGCAGCACCGATCCTCGAAGCGGCGCATGCCTACCAGATCGGCGCGGCGCGCGACGAACTGGCCAGGCACTTCCATGTCGACCGGGACCTGCTCCGTCGTACGCCGAACCTCCTGATCGTCTCCTCCAACGGCGCGGGTTTCGATCCCGTCGACGTCGACGCCTGCACCGCGGCCGGCGTGCTGGTGGTCAACCAGTCCGGCGGCAACGCCAATTCCGTCGCCGAGCACGCGCTGGGGATGCTGCTCACCCTGTCGAAGCGGATCATCGAATCCGATCGCGTGCTGCGGCGCCAGCGGGACGTCAACCGCAATGCGCTGATCGGCAACGAGGCGCAGGGCAAGACCATCGGCATCATCGGTCTTGGCAATGTCGGCCGCCGGATCGCCGAGCTCTGCAGGGGGCTCCTGCACATGAAGGTGATCGCCTACGATCCCTATTTGTCCGCCGAGGAGATGGCGAAGCGGGGAGGCGAGAAGGTCGAGCTCGACGAGCTCCTGTGCCGTGCCGACTATGTCTCGATCAGTTGCCCGCTGACGAAGGAAAGCCGCGGCATGATCGGCGGGCGCGAATTCGCGCTGATGCAGCCGCACGCGTTCTTCATCACCACGGCGCGCGGCTTCATCCATGACGAGGAGGCGCTAGAGGATGCGCTGCGCAACAAGCGCATCGCCGGCGCCGGCCTGGACGTCTGGGCCAAGGAGCCGCCGCCGCCGGAGCATCCGCTGCTGCAGTTCGACAATGTGCTCGCCAGTCCCCATACGGCCGGCGTCACCCGGGAAGCGCGCGAGAACATGGGCCGGATCGCCGCCGAGCAGGTCCTGGACGCGCTCGACGGCAAGCGGCCGCCGCGGATCATCAATCCCGAGGTCTGGCCGGCCTACGCCAGGCGGTTTGAGCGGGCGTTCGGGTTTGCGCCGAAGTAGGGCCATGCTGATTTTGGTCAAATCTACTGCCGAATGCACAGGCAGCGGAAGACGTGGAACCGCGCCGGATCGGGGTTGCCGGCGTGGCGTTCGCCGGCGCGCGGGATCGCGGCACGATTGGCGGTCATCGGCCCTTGATTTCCCTCAACTCTTTTTTCCAGGATGCTAGTATCCAAATTCCGACGCTACCCGTGTAGCAGGAGGCTCCCATGTCACGATTTGTCGTTAGCTTCATGAAAGACGTACTCGGTGACAATGGTCGCGAACGGGAGGTTTGCCAGAGTTCGCTGGAAATCAATGCCTCGAACGAAGGTCAAGCCGCGGAAATGGCCAAGCAGAAATTCTGCGAGACGCAGGCGCTGTGTGATTGGTCGCTGCACGCTGACCGCATCCGGATCGATTCGGCAGATTATCCCTCATAGTTGTTCGCTCGGTTGAAGTTAGCTCAGGCGCCGCAACGTCGCCGAGGGGCTCTCGCCGAACTTCGCGCGATAAGCACTTGCCATCCGGCTCAGATGGGTGAAGCCGAGATCGAAGGCGATGTCGACGACGCGTTCGTCCGGCCGCGCTGCTTTCAGCCGGGCATTGAGCCGGGCGAGCCGGATGTCCTGCAGCATCGCCGAAATGGTCGTCCCGAAATGGCGACGGAAGCCAAGCTGCAATGCGCGAATGCCGACGCCGGCGGCATCGGCAAGCTGCGCGAGATCGAGCGGCTCATCGACCTGGGCCTCGAGCCAGGCGCGCGCCCGCTTCAGCGGTATTGGCTGCGTCTCGACGCGGCCTTCGAAGATGGCGATCGCCCGGCTCAGGCTATGATGCTGTTCGTTGAGTAGTGCACTGAGCAATCGTTCCCGCCAATCGGCTGCCGCCAGGGGTGACGGGCGCTTCGCCGGACCAAGGCGCTCGGCTCTCTCGACGAGATCGCAGATCCCTGCCTGAAGCGCGCGTCCGAACGGTGTGGTGAGGTCGAGCGATGGATCGAACTCCACCGCTCTCGCCGACGTCCCAGCGAGCGCTGCCGCGCGATGTTCCACGAGCTTGCGTTCGAGCAGCAGGATGAGCTGGGCGCAATCCTCTCGCCACGTCATCTGCGTCGGCACAGTCGGCGACAGCAGCGATGCCGCAGTGTTGGGCGCAGTCGTCACCTCGCGCGCCGCCGTCCGTATCTCCGCGCAACCATGTAGCGGGATCTGCAGCAGGAAAAACCGGTCGAGGCAGCCGGGATCGATCGAGACCGATCCGCCATAGGCGACATAGTTCACCGAGAACCCATCGAAGGCTGCGCAATTGTGCTGAGCGCTGAAGTCGTTCTCGGAATGCCCGATCGGCTTCAGTTCATGCGGGCAAAAAATCCGTCCGATCGCCTCGGCGGCGTCATCGACACTGGCGGTCGAGACGCGGGCGAAATCCGCAAGCCGGGTGTTGGTCAAGGCACCTGCGTTCATCGCAACCGCCGCGGAGTTGCTTGAGGTTTAAAATATCGGGAGCCTAATGCATCTTTCGGCATGGGGAAACGCAGTTTCGGCGCGCAGCCTGCCCGATCGCTATGCTGGCGTTTGCCGCGCGCTTGGGCAGCGACAGCTCCTCCTGCAGCGCAACATATGCTTCGCGGTCGCGGGATTCGTTTATCGGCTAGACAAGCCGTCGCTCCGACGACAGCTTCACAGGCGCGGTGCAGTCCAGACATGGAGGTGGCGGAATGGGTGCGCTCGAGAAAGGCATTACGCGGAGCGGCACGGGTTACGGCGGCAAGACCTGGAATATTCTGGGCCAGGTCTATTTTCCCAAGGCGGTCACCGACTCGACCTTCGCATTCGAAACCAACAGCGATCCCGGCCAGTTCGTGCCGGTGCACATCCATCCGACCCAGGACGAATTCATCCTGGTGCAGGAAGGCACACTCGACCTCAAGCTCGACGGCGTCTGGGTGAAAGCGGAGGCTGGCGATCTCGTGCGCATGCCGCGCGGTATTCCCCACGGTTATTTCAACAAATCGGACAAGCCGGCGCGCGCGCTGTTCTGGGTCTCGCCGATGCAGAAGCTGGAGGCGTTGTTCGACAAACTGCACAATCTGCAGGATCCGGCAGAGGTGGTGCGCATTTCCGCCGAGCACGAGGTGAATTTCCTGCCGCCGGAAGCCAACGACTGACCTTGCCCTGGTAGCGGGCCCAACGTCGGAAGCAGCGGATTGCCGGGAGCGTATCCGGCGATGACGGCGGCGTGTGCGTACAATCCAACGGGTTGGTGATCTTCCGGAGCATCCACATGGTCAAGCAGAAGCATGTTTGCATCATCGGCGCCGGCGTTTCCGGGCTTGCCGCGGCCAAGGCGTTTTCCGAGCGCGGACACAGGGTGACCATCGTCGAGCGCAGCGGCGATCTCGGCGGCGTGTGGGAGCCGGCGCGGTCCTATCCCGAGGTCCAGACCCAGAGCCCGAAGGATCTCTATCGCTACACCGACAAGGCGATGCCGGGCTCCTATCCGGAATGGCCGAAGGGGCCGCAGGTCTACGCTTACTTGCGCGACTACGCGCGCGAGCATGGGCTCGACGATGCCATGCGCTTGAATACCGCCGTGGTGGCAATGGATCGCCGCGCCGACGGCAAGCCGGGCTGGACGCTCACGCTTCGCACCGACGATAGCGTGGGCCACGAGGATTTTGATTTCGTCGCAGTCTGTACCGGCCAGTTCAACGAACCGCAAACCCTCAGCCTGCGCGGCGAGGACGTGTTCAAGTCGCAAGGCGGCAAGATCCTGCATTCGTCGCAATACAACGATGCGACGATCGCCAGGGGGCGCAGAGTGGTGGTGCTCGGCGGCTCGAAATCGGCGACCGACATTGCAGTGAACGCCGTCAACTCGGGCGCTGCCGAAGTCACCATCGTCTATCGCGAGCCGGTGTGGCGCATTCCGTATTTCGTCGGCGGCTTGGTCAACTTCAAGCGCATCCTCTACATCCGCGCCCAGGAAGAGATGTTTCCGGGTTGGGGCATCGGCCCGCTGTCGCGGCTCGCGCATGTGCTGGCTAAGCCGCTGGTGTGGGCGAATTGGCGTGGGTTGGAGAGCCTTCTGAAGGTCCAGCTCAAGCTGAAGCAATGCGACATGGTGCCGAAGCAGCCGATCGAGGACGGCGTCAATTGTTCGGTGCCGATTGCAACGCCCGGCTTCTATCCGATGGTGGCCGATGGCCGCATCAAGGCGATCCGCGGCACCTTCGATCATTATGATGGCGACAGCATCGTGATGAGCGGGGGCGAGCGCGTGCCGGCGGATGTGGCGGTCCTTGCGATCGGCTACAGGCTTGGCGTTCCATTCCTGCCCGAAAGCTACCGTAGCAAGCTGGTCGAGCCCGACGGGCAGTATCGGCTCTATCGCCTGATCGCCAACCCGGATCTGCCGGATATGGGGTTCGTCGGATTCAATTCCAGCTTCTGCACGGTGCTTTGCGCCGAGCTGGCCGCCAACTGGCTGGTGCGTTACGCCGATGGCAAGCTTGCGCGGCAGCCGACTGCCGCCGAGATGAAGGAGAACATCGCGATGATGCTTCACTTCAAACGTGTCGAACGGCCGGCGGCGGGCGTCTATGGTGGGCTTTGCGTTGCGCCCTATCATTACCGCCACTTCGACGAACTGCTGGCGGATATCGGTACGAGCATCCGCCGGCGCAATCCGCTCGCCGAAAAATTCACGCCGCCCGATGCCGATGCCTATGCGCGCTTCCTTGCTTCAGCGCCGGACTATCACGCGGTGGCATAAGGACGGGCCGGCTCCTCGCTCGCCGCTGTCCGACCGGGCACGGCGGCAAGCAGCTCGCGCGTGTAGGGATGCTCGGGGGCTGCGAACAACGCTGCCGCAGGCCTTAGTTCCACGATCTCGCCGCGCTGCATCACCGCGATGCGGTCGCAGATTTGCGCGGCGACGCGCAGATCGTGGGTGATGAACAGCATCGATAATCCGAGCCGCGCCTTGAGGTCTTCAAGCAGATTGAGAACCTGCGCCTGCACCGAGACGTCGAGCGCCGAGACCGCTTCGTCCGCGACCAGGATTTCCGGCTCGAGCGCCAGCGCGCGGGCGATCCCGATGCGCTGGCGCTGGCCGCCGGAAAACTCGTGCGGAAAGCGGTCCATCGCATTGGCGTTGAGGCCGACCATGCCGAGCAGGTCGCGGGCGCGCTGCCGCGCCACATCAGGATCGGTACCATGCGCGATCGGCCCGTCCGCGATGATGTTGCCGACCTTGCGGCGCGGATTGAGCGAGGCAAAGGGATCCTGGAAGATCATCTGGATGCGGCTGCGCTCCTTGCGCAGTTCCTTGCCGCCGATCGCGGTGAAGTCGGTATCGCCGAGGCGGACCGTGCCCTCGTCTGGTTCGATCAGGCGCATGACAAGGCGCGCGACCGAGGACTTGCCCGAACCGGATTCGCCGACGAGGCCGAGCGTCTCGCCCTGCAGGATGTTGAAGTTGACCGCCTTGGCTGCCTGCACGCGCCGCTCCGGCTGGAACCAGCCGCCGCCGGAGACATAGGTCTTGTCGAGGCCGATCACCTCGACCGCCTTGGGACGGTCGACGAGGGGAGCGCGCTGCGGCGGCTCCATCGAGGGCACCGCGGCGAGCAGAGCGCGTGTGTAAGCGTGTTGCGGACGCTGCAGCACGGCATCGGCCGCGCCCTGTTCGACCACCTTGCCGTGCTGAAGCACGACCACGCGATCGGCGATATCGGCGACGACGCCGAAATCATGGGTGATGAACATTACAGCCATGTTGCGGCGACGCTGCAGGTCGCGGATCAGTTTCAAAATCTGCGCCTGCGTGGTGACGTCGAGCGCGGTGGTCGGCTCGTCCGCGACCAGCACCGCCGGCTCGAGCGCGAGCGCCATTGCGATCATCGCGCGCTGACGCTGGCCGCCGGACAATTGGTGCGGATAGGCGCGCACGGTGCGTTCGGGGTCGGGCAGGCCGACCTCGCGCAAGAGATTGAGCGCCTTCTGCCGACGCTCCTTCGGCGTCAGCAGATTGTGCGCCTCAAACATCTCGGCGATCTGGTCGCCGATCCGCATCAACGGATTGAGCGCGGTCATCGGCTCCTGGAACACCATGGCGATGTGGCGGCCGCGCAGGCCGAGCCATTGGTCATCATCCAGTCGCAGCAGATTTTGTCGCTCGAAGAGAATTTCACCGGCCTCGCGGCCGATGGTGTCGGGAAGGAGGCCCATCAACGCGTGGGCGCACATCGACTTGCCGGAACCGGACTCGCCGACCACGCAGAGGATCTTGCCGGGGATGAGATCGAACGACACGCCGTCGACGGCGTAGTCGCGGTCGGCGCCGGGCGGCAGCGCCAGCTTGAGGTCTCTGATGACGACGACGGCTTTACTCTCGGACATTGCTCAGCGCCCATCCTTGTTGAGGCGCGGATTGAGCGCGTCGTTGAGGCCTTCGCCGATCAGGTTCAGCGCCAGCACCGAAACCAGGATGGCGATGCCGGGAAACACCGTGATCCACCAGGCCTGCCGGATCACGGTGCGGCCGGCGCCGACCATGTAGCCCCATGACATCAGGTTCGGATCGCCGAGGCCGAGGAAGGAGAGCGAGGATTCCAGGAGGATTGCGGTCGCCACCATCAGCGAAGCCAGCACGATGACGGGCGAGAGCGCATTGGGCAGGATCTCGCGCCAGATGATCCAGCTATGGGTCTGTCCGGTGACGATCGCCGCCTGGACATATTCGCGGGTGCGCAGCGACAGCACTTCAGCGCGCACCAATCGCGCCACCGGCGGCCAGCTCACGATCGCGATCGCCAGCACGATCGAAACGATCGAGGGCTGCATGATCGCCACCAGCACGATCGCGAGCGCAAAGCTGGGCACGGTCTGGAAGAACTCGGTGAAGCGCATCAGGGCATCGCCGATCCGACCGCCGAAATAGCCGGCGAGCGCGCCAACGGGAATGCCGACGGCAAGCGCAGCGAGCGTCGAGACCAGCCCGACCAACAGCGAGACGCGCGCGCCATAGATGATGCCGGCGAACACGTCGCGGCCGAGCGCGTCGGTGCCGAGCGGCAGGCCTGATATCGTGAACGGCGGCAGGAACGGCCGCTGCACCATGCGCCAGGGCGAATTCGGGAAGATCATCGGCCCGAACAACGCGACCGCGATCGCGATGATAAGAATGATCGAGCCGATCAATCCGCCGGGATTGCGCAGCAATAGCTTCCAGAACCGCTTCATGCCGCAACCTCGATGCGCGGATCGACCGAGCGGTAGATCAGGTCGGTGATGAGGTTGAACGCCAGCACCATCGCCGAGCAGACGACGAAGACGCCGAGCAAGAGGTTATAGTCGCGCTGCAGCAGCGCCTCATACATCAGCCGGCCGATGCCGGGCCAGGCAAACACGGTCTCGGTCAACACAGCGCCGCCGACCAGCGTGCCGGCCTGCAGGCCGGCGAGCGTCACCACCGGCAGCAGCGCGTTGCGCAGGATGTGGCGGCGCTGGATCACCGCGTCGCGGAGGCCCTTGGCGCGCGCGGTCTTGACGAAATCGAGACGCTTCACTTCCAGCATCGAGGCGCGCGTCATGCGGGTGTAGGTCGCCATGAAGAACAGGCCGATCGTGGTGGCCGGCAGGATCAGGTGCGCGGCGACGTCGAGCACATGGGCGAAGCCGGTGTAGTTGGCGCCGACCGTTTCGTAGCCGAAGCTCGGCAGCCAATCCATCGCCACCGAGAACAACAGGATCGCCATCAGCGCGACCCAAAACAAAGGCGTGGCGTAGAAGATCAGCGCCAGCACCGTGATCGCGGTATCGGCCCAACTACCCGCGCGGCGCGCCGCCAATGTTCCGAACAGCACGCCTGATAGCAGCGAGATCGCAAATGCCGTGCCGGTGAGCAGCAGCGTTGCCGGCAGCCGCTCGAGGATCAATTGCGATACCGGCGCCTGCTGGCGGAAGGAGAAACCGAGGTCGAAGGTGGCGATGCCCTTCACATACCGATAGAGCTGCACGGGCAATGGCTGATCGAGCCCGAATTTCTCGCGGAGCTGGGCGACGAAGAGCTGATCGCTGGCGCCGGCTTCTCCGGCCATCACCACCGCGGGATCGCCGGGCGCCAGCCGGATCAGGAAGAAGTTCAAGACGACGATCGCGAGCAGCACGACGATCGCCTTCATAATTCGTTGCGTGAGGAATCCGAGCATCGGAACCTTTCAGCTCGTTCGGGAGACGACACAGCCGCGGATCAAGGAAGCGGTCATCGCTGTCGATTCAACGGGTCTGGCCTGGAGGGGCAAGGTCAAACTCTCGGCAATCGGCGCTTAAGGAATGAACAGCAGCATGGACATCCCTTTCGCAACCGGGCCGCTTTGCGATTCCGGCGGTTCTATGCAAGGGATGTTCCTGTTGCCAATGATGGGAGCCTCCTCGTGAAGGCCGTCTATACCGAACTGCATCGTAGCCATGATCCGCAATTCTTCCTGGTCCGCGGCGTCGTCAAGCGCACCACCGAACAGCCCGAGCGCGCCGACCGTCTGCTGGCAGGGCTGAAGGCGGGCAAGCATCAACTGGTCGAGCCGACCGTGTTCGGGCAGGGGCCGCGGGCGCGGGTGCACAGCGCCGAATATCTCAGCTTCCTCGCGGAAGCCTGGGACGCCTGGTCGGCGCTCGGCGATTCCGGTTCCGAGATGATTGCCAACATCCATCCGGTGCGCAACGCCGCCACCTATCCGACCCATATCGTCGGCCGGCTCGGCTGGCACACGGCCGATACCGCCGCGCCGATCGGGCCGGGCACCTGGGCGGCCGCTTGTGCTGCGACCGACGTCGCAGCGACCGCGGCGCAGATGGTGATGGAGGGCGAGGACGCCGTCTACGCGCTGTGCCGTCCGCCCGGTCATCACGCCTATCGCGATATCGCCGGCGGCTTCTGCTTCCTCAACAACAGCGCGGTTGCGGCCGCGCATCTGCGGCTGAAACATGAGCGCGTCGCGATCCTCGACGTCGATGTCCATCACGGCAATGGCACGCAGGGCATCTTCTACGAGCGGCCTGACGTGCTGACGGTGTCGATCCATGCGGATCCGGCCTCGTTCTATCCGTTCGTCTGGGGCTATGCGCATGAGCGCGGCGCGGGTCCGGGGCTCGGCACCAATCTCAACATCCCGCTGCCGATCGGCACCGGCGACGACGGTTTCCTCACGGCGCTTGCGACGGTGGAGAAGACGATCGAAGCTTTTGCGCCCGGCGCGCTCGTCGTAGCCCTCGGTCTCGATGCCTCCGAGCACGATCCGCTGGCGGGCCTTGCCGTCACAACGGAAGGATTCCGCCGCATCGGCGCCGCCATCGCGCGGATCGGCCTGCCGACGGTGTTCGTGCAGGAAGGCGGCTATCTCTCCGACATCCTCGGCGCTAATCTGACCGCGGTGCTCGGCGGGTTTGAAGCAGCAAGGTGAGGGACTTCGTAGGATGGGTAGAGCGAAGCGAAACCCATCGCGACGGAGCAAGCGGCGCGAATGATGGGTTTCGCTGCGCTCTACCCATCCTACGACGTCGTGCCCGCGAAGCCGGCGGGCGTCTCGCGAAAAGCGCCGTAGGGTGGGCAAAGCGAAGCGTGCCCACCATGAAGCATTCCGCTCGTGATGGTGGGCACCCTTCCGCTGGAGTCCGTTTAAGCGACGGCGCGTGCAGTCGCTTTGCCCACCCTTACGCACCGGCGCGCTTGGCACGTCATTGCGAGCGCAGCGAAGCAATCCATAGCGCCGCAAGCGGAGGCGTGGATTGCTTCGCTGCGCTCGCAATGACGGAGGCTGTCATTCCGGGGCGATGCGTTAGCATCGAGCCCGGAATCCATCTAACCGCAGAGTATGCGGCCCAATGGATTCCGGGTTCGCGCTTCGCGCGCCCCGGAATGACGAGGGGAGAGATCAGCGCTCTTTCTCTGCCGCCTTGATCGCGAGTGACAGGCTCAGCTTGATCTGCGCGACCATGTCGTCGAGCAGTTGTTCGCGCGTGGTTTCGGCGAGCTGGCCGGTGAGCAGGCCTTGCTCGGCGAGCATGACGACGCCGTGCAACGAGGCCCAGATCTGCAGCGCGTGGCGCTCGCGCAAGAGGGCGACCGCCGGCGACTCCAGCGCTTCCAGCAGCAGACCGAACGTCTCCATCGCGGCGCTGTGCAGCTCGCTCTCCTTTGGCGAGCAGGCCATCACGCGCGAGGCGAACATCAGGCGGTAGATGCCGTGGCGGCGCAGGCCGAAGGCGAGGGCGGCTTGCGCGAAGCGTGAGATTTTTGTCCGCTTCGACGGTTCGTCGATCGCATCGCGCAGCGTCGTGTTGAACTGGCGAAAGGCTTCCGCTGTGACGGCCGACAACAGCGCCTCGCGGTCTGCGAAATGCCGATAGGGGGCGGGCTGCGAGACGCGGAGCTTCTTGGCGAGTGCGCTGATGCTGATGGCCTCGGGGCCGCCGAGTTCCGCTTCCTGCAATGCCGCATGCACCAGGGCGTCGCGGAGGTCGCCATGGTGATAGGCATTTTGCGGCTTGCGGGCGAGGCGTGTTCCCATCTTAATGTGATAGGCTATAACTTTTCGCTTGACAGCACAACCGGACCGCGAATGTAATGGCTCCAAATTGAGACGTGGCCGAAGCAAGCCGCGTCCGCCGAGAAGCAGAGGAAACGCCAGTCCGCGCATCGAGCCACGGGCATCGATGCTGCGCGCGGCAGAGGGAAGCGCCCGCATGTCCGCAAAGCTGAAGATCCACGTCGACCAGGACAGGTGCCAGGGACACGCGCGCTGCAAGGCGCTCGCGCCCGAACTATTCGACCTCGACGAATACGGCAATGCCCATGAGCACGGCGAAGGCCGTGTGCCTGAAGGCCTCGAGGACAAGGCCTATCTCGCCCAGACCAACTGCCCGGAATTCGCGATCGAAGTCATCGAGGAGTGAGGCGCGCGGTCGGACCGCCGCCTTCATCCACACTTGATCTGAACGAACACAGCGGAAGGAAACTGCCGATGTCCGATTCCGTCAGCATGATGCCCGAACACCCGCCGGTGACCGACTGGATCCGTGATTTCGACCACACCGATCCGGCCTGGACCGAGAATCCGTTTCCGATCTGGGAGCAGTTGCGCGCAGCCTCGCCGGTGGTTCACACCGACCGCTTCCTCGGCTGCTACATGCCCACCACCTATGAGGCGGTAAAGCAGGTCGCCTACGACACCGAGCATTTTTCCTCCCGCCGCATCATCGTGCGCGACGTGCGGCCGGAGGTCACGCAGCCGGCGCCGCCCATCACCTCCGATCCACCCGAACATAAGCCGGCCAAGCAGTTGCTGCTGCCGCCGTTCACGCCCGACGCGATGAAGAAGCTCGAGCCACGGGTCCGTGCGATCTGCAACGAGCTGATCGACGAGTTCATCGACGACGGAAAATGCGACGCCGCCGAGCGCTACACGAAGCACATTCCAGTGCGCGCCATCGCCCATATGTTGGGTATACCCGAGAAGGATGGCGACCTCTTCATCAAGTGGATCCACGAAATCCTCGAGCTCGGCATCAAGGATCAGGACATCTTGATGCGCGCGCTCCACGAGATGAGTGCGTATTTCGCGGGCCATATCGCCGAACGCAAGGGCAAGCCGACCGACGACCTGATCACGACGCTGATGAACGCGCGCGACAAGGACGGCAAGCCGTTGTCGGACGCCCATGTGCTCGGCTCGCTGCGACTGCTCCTGGTCGCCGGCATCGACACCACCTGGAGCGCGATCGGCTCCTCGCTCTGGCACCTTGCGAAGACGCCCGCGGACCGTGAACGGCTGGTTGCTCAGCCGGAATTGTTGCCGATCGCGATCGAGGAGTTCCTGCGCGCCTATTCCCCGGTGACGATGGCGCGCGAAGTGGTGAAGGAGACCACGGTCAGCGGCTGCCCGGTCAAGCCCGGCAACATGGTGCTGTTGTCCTTCCCCGCTGCCAATCGCGACCCTGCGATGTTCGCGGACGCCGACAAGGTGGTGATCGACCGCAAGGAGAATCGTCACGCCGCCTTCGGCCTCGGCATCCATCGCTGCGTCGGCTCGAACCTCGCGCGCATGGAGATGATGGTCGCGATCGAGGAATGGCTGAAGCGGATTCCCGACTTCCGGCTCGATCCGGCCGGCAAGGTGGCGTGGTCGGAAGGCACCGTCCGCGGCCCGCGCGCACTGCCGTTCCTGTTCGGGGCGGGCTAGTTACAGTGCGTAGCCCGGGTGGAGCGACAGCGTAACCCCGGGGACGCTGGTAGACGTGGATGGAAGTGTCCCGGGTTGCGCTTCGCTTCACCGGGGCTACGGACCTGCGCCGGATCAAACATCCATGTTGCGGAGGCGCTGGCGGTTGCGCAGCACGATCTGGCGGGCGCCGGAGAAGCCGAGCACGCCTTCGTCGTTCAGTTGCGACAGCGCGCGGGAAACCGTCTCCAGTGTCAGTCCCAGATAATCGCCGATGTCGCGGCGGCACATCGGCAGCGCCATCATGCCCATGCCGGCAACCGCAAGGCGGCGATCCATCTCCAGGAGGAAATTGGCGACCCGCTCCATGGCGCTCTTGCGGCCGAGCAGGAGCATGTGCTCTTCGGCATGCTTGAGATCGCCCGCCGTCATGGTCCAGAGCTTGTGGGCGACCTGGACGTCGGTGCTGGCTGCCTGTTCCAGGCTGCGGCGCTTTACCAGGCGCACGGTGGTGTCGATGATGGCTTCCGCTGCCAGCCGGTGCTTGGCGCCGGACTCGAGCCCGAAGACGTCGCCGGGCAGGTGGAACGCGCCGATCTGGCGGCGCCCGTCGGCGAGCAGCTTGTAGGTGCGAACCGCGCCGCGGATCACCTGGTAGACGTATTCGGCCGGCTCGTCCTCGCCGTAGATCTCCTCGTCTTTCCGGTAGGTGAATTCGGTGGCGATCAGGCCGGCATGTCCGGCCAGGCCGCAAAATGGCTCGGCAGGCGCATGGCCGCCCGGCACAGGCCGGTTAATGTTGAGGGAAGCGGCGGCGGGCGACTGGGTGAGCATGAGCCATCTCCTATGCAGCGGATGGCTTTTGGTACGCGGAACAGGCGAACTCGGAAATTTCGCTCCATGCCTTAAGGGCAAGCCCTTAGGTAGAATTACGGAGGTCCCGGTTGCGCGTTCGTAGCCCGGGTGAGCCAACGGGTCGCGCGCACGCGCGCCCGATGACAGGCTCCGCGCAACCCGGGATGTCTGCGCCCGCGTTTGAGAGCGGCCCCGGGTTACGCTGCCGCTCCACCCGGGCTACGGGGCTCCACCCGGGCCACAGGCTACGGGGCGGGCGAGGTCGATCGGTCGGTCTTGATCACGTCCCAGATGCGGGTGGACAGGCTGTCCTCGACATGCGGCTTGTGCAGCACATGGCGGATGCCGGCGGCCGCGGCCTTGGCCGGAATGGTCGCGTCGGGGTAGCCGGTGATCAGAATGATCGGCGTCTTGACGTCGCGCTGGCGCAGAATCCCGGCGAGGTCGATGCCGCTCATGTTCGGCATCTTGTAGTCGATCACGAAACAGTCGGCTCCGCCCATGGTCATGGCGTTCAGCAACGCCTCGGCGCTGCGGAAGGTGCGGACATAGAAGCCGTCGGTTTCCAGGAGGAAACGCAGCGACCCAAGCACGTCGGAATCGTCGTCCACGACGTAGACAAGGGGAGTTCTGGTGGGTGGGGGCATCGCGGCTGTTATCTAGCTTCCGGGCCGGCCATCCGGTCCATCAACCCATATTTATAAGCCTGTCGATGCCGGCCAGCTTGATTCAGCTCAATCCTTGAGCGCCCCGGCCCGCATGGCCAGGCGGACCAGCTCCGAAAGGCTGCTCGCCTGCATCTTGGTCATCACATTGGCCCGGTAAACCTCGATGGTCCGGGGGCTGATATTGTAGTCGCGGGCGATCATCTTGTTGGAAAGCCCGGCCACCAGCCCGTCCATGACCTGCCGCTCGCGCGGGCTGAGCGAGGCGATGCGGGTGGCGACATCCTGGGCCACGGCCTCGTCGCGGGCGCCGGCCTCGGCCTGCCGGAGCGCGACGTCGATCATCGCGATCAGCCGGTCGTCCTCGAACGGCTTCTCCATGAAATCGACCGCGCCGAGTCTCATCGCTTCGACAGCGAGCGGGACATCGCCGTGGCCGGTCATGATGATGACCGGGAAGGCCCCGCGGCTTTCCTTGACGCGCTTCAGCAGCTCGATGCCGTCCATGCCGGGCATGCGGATATCTGACACCACGCAGCCGAACTCGACGGTGGGGAGCGCGTCCAGGAAGGCTTGCGCCGTCTCGAACAGGCGGACTTCGAAGTCAGCCGAATCGAGCAGGAATTGCAGCGAATCCCGCATCGCGTCGTCATCGTCGATGACGTAGACATTTCCCCTACGTGCCATCTGTCAAACTCTCGTTCGGTACCGCCGGCAGCGTGAAACGGAAGGTCGCGCCGCCCGCCTGATTGGATTCGGCCCACATCCGCCCGCCATGCGCCTCGATGATCGAGCGGCTGATCGACAGCCCGACGCCCATGCCGGTTTCCTTTGTCGTGAAGAAGGTCTGGAACAGGTTCTTCTCCACATCCTCAGGAAATCCATGGCCGGTGTCGAACACCGATACTTCGATCATGTCCTCATCGACCGGCCGGTTCGAGGCGATCAATTCGCGCCGCTCGGACTGCGCCATCGCCTCCAGCGCATTGCGGAACAGATTGACCAGCACCTGCTGCACCTGGACGCGGTCGACCAGCACCAAGTCATATCGCGGATCGAGGTTGAAGCGGATCCGCACGTCCTGCTCGCGGGCGCCGGCAAGCCCGAGCGCGCCGGCTTCCTCGACCATCTTCGAGAGGCGTTCGACGCGCTTTTCCGATTCACCGCGGGCGACGAAGTCGCGCAGCCGGCGGATGATCTGCCCGGCGCGGATCGCCTGTTCGGCGGCGCGATCCATCGCGCCCTCGATCTTGGCGCGGTTCGGGTCATCGCTTGCGGCGAGCAGGCGGCGCGAGCCCTTCATGTAATTGCTGATGGCGGCGAGCGGCTGGTTGAGCTCATGGGCGAGCGCGGACGCCATTTCGCCCATTGCGCTGAGGCGCGAGACGTGGACGAGTTCCGATTGCAATTCCTGCAGCCGCGCCTGGGTCTGCTGGTGCTCGGTGAGGTCGCGAACGAAGCCGGTGAAATAGGGCACGCCGCCGGACTGCATCTCGCCGATCGACAAATGCATCGGGAAGGTGGTGCCGTCCCTGCGCTGGCCGGTCACGATGCGGCCGATGCCGATGATGTGGCGCTCGCCGGTGGTAAGGTAGCGCGCCATGTAGCTGTCATGGCGGGAGCGGTCGGGCTCCGGCATCAAGATGCTGACATTCTGTCCGATGGCCTCCTGCTCGGTATATCCGAACTGCCGTTCCGCGGCGCTCGAGAAGAACTGCATGATGCCGCGGCCGTCGATGACGATCATCGCGTCGGGGATCGTCTCCAGGATCGACCGCAGGTGCCCTTCGCGCGTGCGCAGGGCCTCCTCATGCTGCTTTTCCTCATCGATGTCGAGCACGATGCCGGAAAGATGCGTAGACGTCTTGTCCCGCGTCAGACTGCCGCGCAGCCGCACCCAGTGGTTGTCGCCATCATTTCGGCTCAGCCGGTAGGCGAGGTCGAAGGCCTCTCCGCTCTCGGTCGCGTGTGAAATGGCCTGTTCGGTGCGCTGGCGGTCGTCGGGCTCGAGCAGCGAGAGGAAGAGCTCATAGCTGATCGGCGCGTCGTCGGGAACGCCGAACAGCCTGCGCGCGGTGGTCGACCAGGTGAGCTGCTTGGTCGCCAGATCGATATCCCAGCCGCCGATCCCGGCTCCCTCGGCACCGAGCCGAAAGCGCCGATCGGGGGCGCGGTCATCGGAGGGGGAGGGGTCGAGGCCAGTCAAACGCTTTTCCGGTTCTTCGCCGCCCCGCGGGGGCGGATTCGTACAGTGATCTGGCAGATTATGGTCCGATTGGCCAGCCCCGCTCAAGGGGAGGCGGGGCCTTCGCTCCGCGGTCGTCGTGATCCGCAGTAGATCCGGTGATTGACCTCGGTCAATATACCAGCGGGGAGGCTGGCTTAAATGAAGGGCCTGACAGAGGACTCGCCTTGTACAAATTTCTCGAGCTGACCGCCGCCGATTACATGACGCGCGATCCAAAGACGGTCTCGCGCGATATGACGATGGCCAAATTGTGCGAACGATTCGAGAAGGAGGACTTCAACACCTATCCCGTCGTCGACGGGACGCAGGCGGTGGGGATGGTCTCCAAATTCGATGTCTTGTCCTGCTTCGTCTTCACGCCGGCGCGCATCCTTCCGCGCTATGAGGACCTGATGCAGAAGACGACCGCCGACGTGATGACGTCGGACTTCATCTATGTGGTGCCGGAGACGCGGTTGACCCGGGTGCTCGAATTGATGGTCAATCACCGGCTGCGAAGCATTCCGGTGCTCGAGGGCGAACAGCTCGCCGGCATCATTTCTCGCGAAGACGTGATGCGCGCCCTGCGCGACTGCGCCGCGGCGGCAGACCGCCGAAACTGAGCGCTAGCTCAATTGCATTCAGTGCGATGACGGCGGTTCTCCCTCGCCCCGCTCTTGCGGGGCCGGGACGAGCAGAGCTCGCCCTGAGAGGGTTGGGGTGAGGGGCTCTCTCCGCGAACACGGTGACAGATGGACTCGCGGAAGCTCCCCCTCACCCGAAATTCAAGCTGTGCTTGAATTTCGACCTCTCCCCGCAAGCGGGGCGAGGTGGAGCAGCAGGCGAGCTGTCAGCCCGTCTTCGCCCACTCCCTGTCGTCAGGCGAAGGCAGGTAGAATCCGGACATCGGCTCGACCCAGCAGAGATGGTCGTGGACCTTCCTCACGCCGGCGACGTTCTCGGTGGCGACGACGACGGCCTGGCGGCTGCGCTCGTCGGTGATGACGCCGCTTAAGTGCACAATGCCGTCGCGGACGACGACGCTGAGGCCGAACGGGCACCAATCCGCTTCCTCCAGCGCAGCGATGATGCGGTCACGGATGTGGTCATCGTCGGCGGTCGGATCGGGGACGTCGCGGGCAAGGCTTGCCACCGCCTGCAAGAGGTTGGACCGTGACACGATGCCGACGAGCTCGTCACCGCGAACGACCGGCAGGCGCTTGATGTGATGCTTCTCCATCAGCGCGACGATCGTATCGAGCGGCGTCTCCTCGGTGACCGTGATCGGGTCCGAGGTCATGATCTCGGCGACCCTGCGGCCCTGCTCGCGAACGAACTCGGTGGCGGCCGGGCCGGGGCCGAGCAGGAATTTCAGGAACCGGCCGTACTTGCGCTGGGTTCCGATCTCGCCGCGACGCAGGAAGTCGCCTTCCGAGATGACGCCGACCAGCTTGCCGGCGGCGACGACCGGTAGTCCACTGATATGCCGCTGCAGCATCAGGTTGGCTGCATCGACGATGGGTGTTTCCGGCGTGACTGAAATGACCGGGCGGGTCATGATCTGATGGGCGCGCATGGGTTTGTTCCCGTTTGATGCGGTTGATAGTCGCAGCCTAGTTGCACTGTAGGTGCGGTGTTTGAGGCAGGTCAACGCCTTCGGCGGGGTCGAATT
The DNA here is from genome assembly GCF_029990105.1 of Bradyrhizobium sp. Arg237L. NCBI lineage: Bacteria > Pseudomonadati > Pseudomonadota > Alphaproteobacteria > Hyphomicrobiales > Nitrobacteraceae > Bradyrhizobium > Bradyrhizobium sp. Arg237L. The sequence continues at coordinate 117,122 of NZ_JAQMIL010000001.1, forward strand.
GAGCAAGCGCAAGGCCAGCTCTGAAACAGGAACTATTCGTCATGGGCCGGCCACCATGGCTGGTTACGGTGTCGCATCGGAGCGCCATCGCCACGCAATCTCGGCACTGCCAGTGCCAGCCGAAAGTCCGGAAGCAGAGCAATGTCCACTTACAGATTGAATCACCTGCTGTCGCCGCGCTCGGTCGCGCTCGTCGGAGCCAGTCCGCGCGAGGGCTCGGTCGGCCGCGCCATCGTGCAGAATATTTCCGGCGGCAAGTTCAAGGGCCAGTTCGGTGTGGTCAATTCGCGCCATGCCGAGATTGCCGGCGTCGCCACGGTCGGCAGCATCGCCGAATTGCCGTTCGTGCCCGAACTCGTCGTGATCACGGCGCCGGCTGCCGCCGTGCCCGGGATCGTCGACGATGCCGGACAGCGCGGCGCGATCGGCGCCGTGATCATCACCGCCGGATTGGGCCACGGTCCAGGCTCGCTGGCGGAGGCCACCGAACAGGCGGCGCGAAAGCATCGCATGCGGCTGATCGGCCCCAATTGCATCGGCATCATGGCGCCTAGCGTCGGCCTCAATGCCAGCTTCTCCACGCATCTGCCGGCGCCCGGCAACCTCGCGCTGATCTCGCAATCGGGCGCGATCGCGGCCGGCATGGTGGACTGGGCCGCGCAGCGCGTGGTCGGATTTTCCGGCATCGTCTCGATCGGCGACCAGCTCGACGTCGATATCGCCGATCTCCTGGATTATTTCGCGCTCGACGGCGCAACGCACGCCATCCTGCTCTATGTCGAGTCGATCAAGGACGCGCGCAAGTTCATGTCGGCGGCGCGCGCCGCGGCGAGGATCAAGCCGGTCGTCGTGGTCAAGTCCGGCCGCATGGCGCAAGGCGCGAAGGCGGCCGCCACCCATACCGGCGCGCTTGCCGGCTCGGATGCGGTCTATGATGCCGCGTTTCGCCGCGCCGGCATGCTCAGGGTCTCCGACCTGCGCGAATTGTTCGACTGCGCCGAGACGCTGGCGCGCGTGGCCTCGCCGCCCGGCAAGCGGCTTGCGCTGCTCACCAATGGCGGCGGCCTCGGCGTGCTCGCGATCGACCGGCTGGTCGAGCTCGGTGGAATTCCGGCGACGATCACGCCAAACATTCACGCGCAGCTCGATGCGGCCCTGCCGCCGACCTGGTCCGGCTCGAACCCTGTCGACATCGTCGGCGATGCCGGGGCTTCGCGTTACGCCGTGGCACTCGAGGCGCTGCTCGCCGATCCCGGCAATGACGCGGTCCTGGTCATGAATGTGCAGACCGCGATCGCCGCGCCGGACGAGATCGCTTCGACCGTGACCAAGATCGTTACCGAGCACCGCAAGAAGCGGGGCAGGGCGGCCAAGCCGGTGCTTGCGGTGTGGGTCGGCGCCAATGGCACCATCAGCGACCTCTTCAGCAGCAACAGGATTCCGAACTACATCACCGAGGACGACGCGGTGCGAGGCTTCATGCATCTGGTGCGGCACCGCGAGGTGGTGGAAGAATTGACGCAGGTGCCACCGGCGATGCCGGAGAGTTTCACGCCTGATGCCGCGGCGGCGCGCAAGATCGTCACCGCCGCGATCTCGGACCAGCGCCATTGGCTCAACCCGATCGAGGTCAAGGAGCTGTTCGAGGCCTACGACATCCCGATGGTCGAGACCTATCTCGCCGCCGATGCGGAGGGGGCGGTCAAGTATGCCAACACGCTGTTCGCCCAGGGCATGACAGTGGCGCTGAAGATCATGTCGCGCGACATCGTGCACAAGTCTGATATTGGCGGCGTCGTCCTCAACCTCACATCGCCCGATGCCGTGCGCACGGCGACCGCGGAGATCCTGGGACGCGCCAAGACACTGCGGCCAGAAGCGCGAATTGATGGCGTCATCGTGCAGGCGATGATCGTGCGGCCGAAGGTGCGCGAGCTCATTCTCGGCCTTGCCGACGATCCGACCTTCGGCACCGTGGTCGTGTTCGGCCGCGGCGGCGTTGCGGTCGAGATCATCAACGACAAGGCCCTGGCGCTGCCGCCGCTCGACATGCGACTGGCGCGCGAATTGATCGAGCGCACGCGGGTGTCGCGGCTGTTGCGCGCCTATCGCGACGTGCCGGCGGTGAAGCCCGATGCGGTGGCGACGGTGCTGGTCAAGCTCGCGCAGATGGCGGCGGATCTTCCCGAGATCAGGGAGCTCGACATCAATCCGCTCCTGGCGGACGAGGCCGGCGTGCTCGTGGTCGACGCGCGCGTCGCAGTCGGCATCGTGCCGCGCAAATTCGCAGGCCCCGGGCTCAGCAACTTTGCGGTCAGGCCCTATCCGTCACGATGGCAGCGGCAGCTTGCGGACCGGGACGGGCGACCGATCGACGGGCGACGCATCTTCGCGCGGCCGATCCGCCCCGAAGACGAGCCGCAGATCCACGAATTGCTGCGGCATGTCACGGCTGAGGATTTGCGGCTGCGCTTCTTCGCGCCGATCAAGGAATTTTCCCACGAGTTCATCGCTCGCCTCACCCAGCTCGACTATGCGCGCGCGATGGCCTTCGTGGCGGTCGACGAAAGCACGCAAGAAATCCTCGGCGTGGTGCGGATTCATTCCGACTCGATCTATGAAAGCGGGGAATATGCAATCCTGCTGCGCACCGATCTGAAGGGCAAGGGGCTCGGCTGGGCACTGATGCAGCTTCTGATAGAATATGCGAAGTCGGAAGGGTTGAAGGCGATCTCGGGTCAGGTGCTGACCGAGAACATCGTGATGCTGGACATGTGCCGGAAGCTCGGCTTCGAGGTGAAGGCCGATCCCGTCGAGTACGGCCTCTGCGACGTCAAGCTGGCGCTGTGAGGCGCCACAGCTTCGTAGTCCGGCTGGAGCGGAACGCGTAACCCGGGCTAAGAGCCTCTCGCCGTCATTGCGGCCACCGCTCTCTCCTCCGTCATTGCGAGCGCAGCGAAGCGATCCATGCCTCCGCAAGCGGTGAGACGGATTGCTTCGCTGCGCTCGCAATGACGGGGGTTAGGTCTGATTTGGATTTCAAACAGCGTGCAGCACCGTAGCCCGGGTGCAGCGCAGCCCGGGGCCACTCGCCAATGTGGACGCAGATGTCCCGGGTTACGCTGGCGCTTCGCCCGGGCTACGAAGTGATCAAAGCCGCGACACCATCGTGACGCGATAGGTGTGCATCTTGTCGCCTTCGCCGATCGAGACATATTCGCCGGGGACGAAGTGCTCGTCTTTGAAGTGGAAGCCGATCTCATCAGGCGTGCCGGGCGCGCCGTCATAGTGCAAGACCCAGCCGCCGCCCTGGTGATGGATGAGATGGCCGAGGATGTATTCCTCGTCGGGCCGGAGCCGGACCACCCGGTACGCCTCGCGGTTGGCCCGCCACAGTTTCTGGTCGATCCTGTAGTCGTCGTCGAGTGGCGCGACCATCACATAGCCGGCGCCGGCATCGCCTTCGGGATGATCAGGCTCGCGCGCGAGCTCGAGGCGGATCTTGCGAAACTGCGGCGGCAAGGAAGTGTTGAGGATCGGCTTTTGGGGTGTGGTGGTCATCTCGCTCTACTCGGTTTCGGTCGGCGCGGCGTGCCGCGTCAGGCGTGGTCCTTCGCGGCGTGCTCTGCCGCGGGTTTCTTCAGGCTGTTGATGATGATGCCGATCAGCGGCACCAGCATCGGCAGGATTCCATTCAGGGGATTGCGCACCAGTCCGGAGACTTGCGACTGCATCGCGCGTGCCTCGACCTGCAGCGCCTCGACGGAAGCGCCGTGGATCTCGCTCGCGAGATCGAGCTCGCGGCCTGACGGCGGCCGGAGAGCGAGGGCAAACAGGAGCGCCGCGATGGCGAAGTTGGCTGCGCCGAGGATCGCCGCGGCCGCAATTGCGCCCCAGACCTGGACCAGCGCGAAATAGGCCGCCAGTTCGAACATCAGAAGGCCGAACGCCGCGATCAGGCCCGCGAAGGCCCGCAGGCCAAGGCCGATCAGGAGGTGGCGCAGGCGGATATCGGCGATGATCCTATCGGTGCGCCAGAGTACGCGTAGCTGCCTGACGATATTTTCAGTATTCACCTTGGCTACCTCCGCATGACGAAGCCGACCACCACGCCCAGCGCAAAGGCGGAGGCGAGCGAGGTAATCGGTCGTTCCGAAATGAGCTGCCGGACCTGAGTGTCTTCGCCGCTCAGGACCTCGCTCAATTCCTCCAGCGCTTCCTTGATGCGCGTGGCAAAGGCGTCGGCGCTTGCGCTTGCGGTGTCGCGTATGCCTTCACCTGTCGTGTTGAGGAGGCGCGACACATCGATCTTCAGGGCTTGCAACTCGTCGTTCAGATGGGTCGTGTTGAACATCTCGTTCATCCCTGTTGCATGATGAAGAACTGTTACCGGCCCTCGCCACGCCGTGGTTGATTTGCGTCAACCCTCGCGGGCGAGGCGTCATCGCGCTATTCGAGCGTCTTGAGGTAGGCCAGCAGGTCGTGGATCTGGTCCGGGTCAAGCCGAAACTCCGGCATCGTCGGATGTCCGGTCTGGATGCCTTCCGCGAACGCCTCCGCGAGGCTCTCGACGGGATAGCGCTTGTGCAGGGTGCGGAAGGGAGGCGCGACTTTGAGCGGACTCTCGGTGACCTTGTCGATGGAATGGCAGCGGGCGCAATTGTTGAGCGCGAATGTCCGGCCGCGCTGCTCGGAGGGCGAGACGGCGAGGGCCGATGTCGTCAGCATGAGCCCAATGAAAACCTGGCGTGCGGCGGACTGCAGCATCACGGCCCCATCTATCAAAAAGCTCCGCGATGGGCGGAGCGACGGTTTTCAAATTAGCTTCGCAATGGTGGGGACGATTGATCTGCATCAACACCCCGGCGGTGTGGACGTTAGACTGCGTTAATCCGCCGGGCGGCATAAGGACGTCCGCCGGCGGTCATTTGGAGCGGCGTGTGAAGGTTTCTCTCTTGGACGGTTCTCATCGGCAAACCTGTACCGATTGCGCGGTACGTGGCTTTGCGATCTGCGCCGCGCTCGACAAGACCGAGGTATGGGAGCTGGCGAACCTGTCGCGCCATGTCCAGTGCGAACCCGGCACGACGGTGTTTGCGCAGGCGACCATGGCGACGTCGTTCTTCAGCGTGCTCGAAGGCGTCCTGCGTCTCTATAAGCTGTTGCCGGATGGCCGCCGGCAGATCATCGGCTTTGTCTTGCCCGGCGATTTCCTCGGACTTGCCGGCTCGCCGCAGTATGAATTCTCTGCCGATGCGGTCGGCGCGGTATTGCTTTGCCAGTTCTCCCGGGCCAGCTTCTCACGATTCGCCGAGAACCGGCCTCGCTTCCTGCGCCGTATGAACGAACTCGCGGGCCGCGAATTGATCCGGGCGCAGGAGCATATGGTTCTGCTCGGACGCCGTTCCGCCGAAGAGAAGGTTGCGAGCTTCCTAATCGGCTGGCGCGATCGGCTCGCCGAAATCGGGCGTGCCGAGGAAGTGCTGCCGTTGCCGATGGGCCGGCTCGATATCGCTGATTACCTGGGACTCACCATCGAAACGGTGAGCCGCACCTTCACCAAGCTCGAACGCGACGGCATCATCCGTATTCTTACGGGCGGCATCAGCCTGCTCGATGCGGCGCGCGCCGAGGCGCTTTCTGCAGCCTGAGCCTGTCGCGTCATAGCCGGGATTCTCTGCTCTCGCATTTTTGATCGAAGTCAAAGACGGTTCCCCACGAGCGACGATATTCGAGCGAACTTCAATGGAGGTCGCTATGCCCGCCGACTCGATTTTGGTTTCCGCAGCCGTCGTCTCAGTTTTCGTGGTTTTCGCCGGGGTGCTCGCTTGGGCGAGTGTCCACGTGCCGGGGGCGCGGCAGCCGGCGTCAGGCATGCGCAAGCGTCGTCCTTTCTAATCGGTAGTCGTTTCCGAAAGGGTTCAAGGGCTGGTGCCAAAGCGCAACCGCGAGGGGAAGTCTGATCGCGGTTGATCTCGATCAAGGACGCGGCGGCCAAAGCTGGGCTGATGGGGCAGGGCCCCTGCAAAGAGAATCAAACATGCAGCAAGTTCAATCCACGAAATGGATGACCCACGGCGAAGCCGGGTTGACGCTATTCTTCACAGTGGCGGCCTTCCTCTGCGCCTTCGCCGCGGCCAAGGCGCTGGATGCGCCATTTGCCTTCCATGCTTCGCTCGCCGCCGTGGCCAGCGGCGCTGCAGCCTTCGCAATCCTTAACCGCTATTTCGATCGCCCGGCGGAGCTGCCGCCGCAGGAGATCAACGGCAAGCCGAACTACAATCTCGGCCCGATCAAGTTCGCCTCTTTCATGGCGATGTTCTGGGGCATTGCCGGATTTACCGTCGGACTCCTGATCGCCTGCCAGCTCGCCTGGCCCTGGCTCAATTTCGATCTGCCCTGGACCAGTTTTGGCCGGCTTCGTCCGCTGCACACCTCGGCGGTGATCTTCGCCTTTGGCGGCAACGTTCTGATCGCGACCTCCTTCTACGTGGTGCAGAGGACCTGCCGGGCGCGACTGGCCGGCGATCTGGCGCCATGGTTCGTCGTGCTCGGCTACAACTTCTTCATCCTGGTTGCTGGCACCGGTTATTTGCTGGGCGTGACGCAGTCCAAGGAATATGCCGAGCCGGAATGGTACTCCGATCTCTGGCTGACGATCGTCTGGGTCGTTTATCTGCTGGTGTTCCTGGCGACGATACTCAAGCGCAAGGAGCCGCACATCTTCGTCGCCAACTGGTTCTATCTCGCCTTCATCGTCACCATCGCGGTTCTTCACCTCGGCAACAACCCGGCGCTTCCGGTGTCGGTGTTCGGCTCGAAGTCCTACATCGCCTGGGGCGGCGTGCAGGATGCGATGTTCCAGTGGTGGTACGGCCATAACGCGGTCGGCTTCTTCCTGACCGCCGGCTTCCTCGCCATCATGTACTACTTCATCCCGAAGCGGGCGGAGCGGCCGATCTATTCCTATCGGTTGTCGATCATCCACTTCTGGGCGTTGATCTTCCTCTATATCTGGGCCGGCCCGCACCATCTGCACTATACGGCACTGCCGGACTGGGCGCAGACGCTCGGCATGACGTTCTCGATCATGCTCTGGATGCCGTCCTGGGGCGGCATGATCAACGGCCTGATGACGCTGTCGGGCGCGTGGGACAAGCTGCGCACTGATCCGGTGCTGCGCATGCTGGTAGTCTCGGTCGCGTTCTACGGCATGTCGACCTTCGAAGGCCCGATGATGTCGATCAAGGTGGTGAACTCGCTGAGCCACTACACCGACTGGACCATCGGCCACGTTCACTCCGGTGCGCTGGGCTGGGTCGGCTTCGTCTCCTTCGGCGCGCTGTATTGCCTGGTGCCGTGGCTGTGGGGCCGCAAGCAACTGTACAGCCTCAAGCTCGTCAACTGGCACTTCTGGATCTCGACCATCGGCATCGTGCTCTACATCTCCGCGATGTGGGTCTCGGGAATCCTGCAGGGCCTGATGTGGCGCGCCTACACCTCGCTCGGCTTCCTCGAATATTCCTTCATCGAGACCGTGGAAGCGATGCATCCCTTCTACATCATCCGCGCCGGCGGCGGCGCGCTGTTCCTGATCGGCTCGCTGATCATGGCATATAACCTCTGGATGACCGTGCGGGTAGGCGAGGTGGAAGTCACCACGCCGCTCGCACTGCAGCCGGCGGAATAAGGAGCGTCAAGATGTCCTTCTGGACCCGCCACCAAATCTTCGAAAAGAACTCGATCATACTGATCGCGGGCATCCTGGTCGTGATCGCGATCGGCGGCCTGGTCGAGATCACGCCGCTGTTCTATCTCAAGAGCACGATCGAGGTGGTCGACGGCGTCAGGCCGTATACCCCGCTCGAACTCGCTGGCCGCAACATCTATGTGCGCGAAGGCTGCTATCTCTGTCACTCGCAGATGATCCGGCCGCTGCGTGACGAAGTCGAGCGCTACGGTCACTTCTCGCTCGCCGCCGAGAGCATGTACGACCATCCGTTCCAGTGGGGCTCCAAGCGTACCGGGCCTGACCTGGCGCGGGTTGGCGCCAAATATTCGGATGAGTGGCACGTCACGCACCTGACCAATCCGCGCGCGATCGTGCCGCAGTCGGTGATGCCGGGCTATCCCTTCCTGGCAAAGACTGAGCTCGATCCCGAGGCGATTGCCGATCACCTCAGGACCAACCGCGCGGTCGGCGTGCCCTATACCGACGAGCAGATCGCCAACGCGATGGCTGACCTGAAAGCGCAGGCTGATCCAGACAATGCCGGCAGCGACGCGTTTGCAAAACGCTATCCGAAGGCCGTGGTCCGCAATTTCGACGGCAAGGGCGGGGCGCCGACCGAGATGGATGCGCTGGTCGCGTACTTGCAGATGCTCGGCACGCTGGTCGACTTCAAGATCTACAACGAAAAAGCCAATCTTCGCTGAGAGGCCGGACGATGAAAGCAATTCTGACAGTTCACAATCTGGCGTCGAACCTCGTGACGAGCGTGTGGACGCCGATCTTCGTCGCCCTGTTCGTCGCGATCGTGATCTATGCGCTCTGGCCCCGCAACCAGGCCGCCTTCGATGAGGCATCGCGGATACCGTTGCGGGAGGAGTGAGAGACCATGGCTGAAACCGAACTCGATCAAGTCTCCGGCAAGACCACGACCGGTCACCAGTGGGACGGCATCAAGGAACTCAACACGCCGCTGCCGCGCTGGTGGGTGTTGACCTTCTACGCCACCATCATCTGGGCGATCGGCTACTGGGTGGTGTACCCGGCATGGCCGCTGTTGTGGAGCAACACCACCGGGCTGATCAACTATTCGTCGCGCGCCGATGTCGGCGTCGAACTGGCTAACCTCGAGAAGATCCGCGGCGACAAGATGGTCGCGCTCGGCGCGGCGTCGCTGGAAGACATCGAGAAGGACCCGGCGCTGCTGGCGCTCGCGCGCGCCCGCGGCAAGGCGGCCTTTGGTGACAATTGCGCGCCGTGCCACGGCTCGGGCGGCGCCGGCGCCAAGGGTTTTCCGAACCTGAACGACGACGACTGGCTGTGGGGCGGCTCGCTTGAGCAGATTCAGCAGACCATCCAGTTTGGCGCGCGCTCGGGCAATGCCAAGGCGCATGAGGGCGCGATGCTCGCCTTCGGCAAGGATGGCATCCTGAAGAAGGACGAGATCGTCACGGTCGCCAACTACGTCCGTTCGCTCTCGGGCCTGCCGACGAGCCAGGGCTACAATGCCGCCGCCGGGGCCAAGCTGTTCGCCGATAATTGCTCGGCCTGCCACGGCGAGAACGGCAAGGGCAACCAGGACCTCGGTGCGCCCGATCTCACCGACAAGATCTGGCTCTACGGCTCTGATGAGGCCACCGTGATCGAGACCATCACCAACGGCCGTTCCGGCGTGATGCCGGCCTGGGTCGGCCGGCTCGATCCGTCCACCATCAAGGCGCTTGCGGTCTACGTGCATACGCTGGGCGGCGGCAAATAAGCGGCGAATAGGCCGCCTGTTTGCGCTGGATCAACCAGGTCACGGGGGGAGGGGTTAGCCTCTCCCTGTGATGCCAGAAGAAGCCCGGCCCATGAACAAGATCGTCCAGATAGACCCTGACCAAGTCGAAGACGTCGGGCCGCTTTATGCGGCCCGCAAGAAGGTCTACCCGCAGAAGGTCTCCGGGACCTTCCGCCGGATCAAATGGGGCCTGATGGCGTTCTGCCTCGGCGTCTATTATTTCCTGCCTTTCGTACGCTGGAATCGCGGCCTCGGCGCGCCCGACCAAGCGGTGCTGATCGACCTGCCGAACAGCCGCTTCTATTTCTTCTTCATCGAGCTGTGGCCGCAGGAAGTCTACTACTTCACTGGCCTCTTGATCCTCGCCGCGATCACGCTGTTCCTGATGAACTCGGTCGGGGGCCGCATCTGGTGCGGCTATCTCTGCCCGCAGACGGTCTGGACCGACCTGTTCTATGCGGTCGAGCGCCTGGTCGAGGGTGACCGGCGCGAGCGGATGAAGAAGGATGCCTCCGCCCATCGCTGGACATTGGAACGCATCTCCGAGCTCGTGCTCAAGCATTCGATCTGGCTGCTGATCGCCTGGTGGACCGGCGGCGCCTGGGTGCTCTATTTCACCGACGCGCCGACGCTCGTCAAAGAGCTCGTCACCTTCCAGGCGCCGGCGATCGCCTATATCTGGATCGCGATCCTGACCACGACGACCTATCTGCTCGCCGGCTTCATGCGCGAGCAGGTCTGCGTCTATATGTGCCCGTGGCCGCGCATCCAGGCGGCGCTAACGGATGAATGGGCGCTCAACGTCACCTACCGCTACGATCGCGGCGAAAAGCGGATGTCGGTGAAGAAGGCGAACGACCTGCGTGCGCTTGGCCAGCACGCCGGCGACTGCGTCGACTGCTATCAATGCGTCGCCGTCTGTCCGGTCGGTATCGATATCCGTAACGGGCCGCAGCTCGACTGCATCCAGTGCGGGTTGTGCATCGACGCCTGCGACAATGTGATGAAGAAGATCAACCGGCCGACCCGGCTGATCGGCTACGACAACGACATCAACATCCAGCGCCGGATCGAAGGCAAAGCGCCGATCTACCGCATCGTGCGGCCGCGCACTATCATCTACACCGCGATGATCGCGCTTGTCGGCGGGATCATGCTCTATACGCTCGCGACGCGTTCGCTGCTCGACATCAACGTGCTGCACGATCGTAACCCGGTCGCGGTGAAGCTCAGCGACGGGTCGATCCGCAACGCCTATACGGTCCGCTTCCTCAACAAGCGCGGCTTCGACCGCGTGGTGGCGATCGACATCGACGGCCCGCAGGATGCCAAGCTTCATGTCGTCGGCGGCGACTCGATCACGCCCGATCGTCCCATGATCGTGCTCGGGCGCGACGGCACCACCGAGCTGCGCGTGCTGGTCACTGCGCCCTCGGACAGGAATCCCGAGAAGTCGATCCCGGTGAAATTCCGCGTCACCGACATCGGTCTCGGCGAAGTCGCCTCCGCCACCGACAATTTCGTCGCGCCGTAACAAGAAGAAGTGGAGCCGTCATGAGCAGAGCCAGTGCATCGCCGAAGCCGCTGACCGGGGGCAAGGTCCTTGCCATGCTGGTAGCGTTCTTCGGCGTGGTGATCGGCGTCAACTTCACCATGATGAAGCTGGCCACGCTCACATTGCCCGGCACCGACGTCGACAGCGCCTACGCAGCGAGCCTCGCCTACGAGAAAGAGATCGCCGCTGCGCGCGAGCAGGACGCCCGCAACTGGAAGGTCGATGCGCATCTGGCGCGCGATGCCAATGGCGGTACAGCGCTCGAAGTCGAAGCGCGCGACGGCAATGGCAGGCCGTTGACCGGATTGCAATTCACCTCCCGCTTGGAGCGCCCGACCGACCGGCGCGCCGACCAGGCGATCGAGCTGTCGGAAGCCGGCGGCGGCCGCTACCGCGGCAAGGGCAGCGTGATCGGTCCCGGACAATGGGAGCTGGTGCTCGAAAGCGAAGCCGATGGTCGGCGCGTGTTCCTGTCCAGGAACCGCGTGGTGCTGAATTAAGAGGGCGTGATGCAGGCGACACGGGACTTTTCGCACTACGTCAAACATCTCGGCTCGGGACTGGCGCATATCGACCTCGCGGTCGAGGGCGTGAGCTGTGCCGGCTGCATGTCGAAGATCGAGCGCGGGCTTTCGGCGATTCCCGATGTGACCTTGGCGCGCGTCAACCTCACCGACCGCCGCGTGGCGCTGGAATGGAAGGAGGGCGCGCTCGATCCGGCGCGCTTCATCGATCGGCTCGCCGAGCTCGGCTACAAGGCCTATCCGTTCGAGACGGTGAGCGCGGAAGCCGCCGAGGTGGAGAATTCGCGCTTCCTGCTCCGCTGCCTCGGCGTTGCGGCATTCGCGACCATGAACGTGATGATGCTGTCGATCCCGGTGTGGTCCGGCAATGTCAGCGACATGCTGCCGGAGCAGCGCGATTTCTTCCACTGGATGTCGGCGCTGATCGCACTGCCGGCAGCCGCGTATGCCGGCCAGCCCTTCTTCCGCTCGGCGTTCAACGCGCTGCGCACGGGCAATGTCAACATGGACGTGCCGATCAGCATCGGCGTGATCCTGGCGCTGGCGATGTCTGTTATCGAGACCATCGGACATGCCGAGCACGCTTATTTCGATGCGGCGATCATGCTGCTCACCTTCCTCCTGGTCGGACGCTATCTCGACCAGAGCATGCGGCGGCGTACCCGGGCGGTCGCCGGCAATCTCGCCGCGCTCAAGGCGGAGACCGCGACGAAATTCGTCGGACCCGACGAGATTTCGGTGGTGCCGGCGGCAGCGATTACGGCCGGCGATATGGTGCTGTTGCGGCCGGGCGAGCGCTCTGCGGTTGACGGCACCGTGATCGAGGGCCGGTCCGAGATCGACCAGAGCCTGATCACCGGCGAGACGCGGCATGCGGCGGTCGAGGCGGGCAGCGCGGTCTATGCCGGCTCGCTCAACATCTCCGGCGCGCTGCGCATCCGCGTCTCGGCGGCGGCCGAAGGCACGCTCTTGGCGGAGATCCAGCGCTTGCTCGATCACGCCGTGCAGGCGCGCTCGCGCTATGTGCAACTCGCCGATCGTGCGTCGCGGCTCTATGCGCCGCTGGTGCATGCGACCGCTCTCTTGACCATGATCGGCTGGCTGATCGCGGGCGCGAGCTTGCACGATTCCGTCATCACCGCGATCGCGGTGCTCATCATCACCTGTCCCTGCGCGCTGGGGCTGGCGATCCCGACGGTGCAGACGATCGCCGCGGGCGCGATGTTCCGCGCCGGCGTGCTGATCAATTCGGGCGATGCCATCGAGCGCGTCGCCGAGGTCGACCACGTCATCTTCGACAAGACGGGAACGCTGACGTTGCCCGAACTGGATGTGGTGAATTCCGCTTCCGTGCTGGCGGATGTGTTCGAGCTGGCAGGCCGGCTCGCGCTGGCAAGCCACCATCCGGTCGCCGCGGCGCTGGCGCGCGCGGCTCGCGCAAAATCGCCGCTGCCCGGCGTCACGGAAGAGCCGGGGCAGGGGGTGCGGGGCAGCTTCGGCGGCGAAGAGGTCAGGCTCGGCCGTCCCTCGTTCTGCAACGCGGAGGACCTCGCAGGCGAGATCCTGCGTCGCGATCCCGAGGCGTCAGTGGTCGCCTTTGCCCGCGGCGAACAGCGATACGTGTTCGCGGTTCGCCAAGGCTTGCGGCCGGACGCGCGCGAAACCGTCGCGGCGCTGCAGCGGCGCGGCATCGCGGTCGAAATCTTGTCGGGAGATCGCGAGCCGGCGGTGCGGGCCGCGGCCGAGACGCTTGGCATACCGGAATGGCGCGCCGGCGTGACGCCATCAGACAAGATCGCGCGGATCGAGGAATTGAAACGGCAGGGCGTCAAGGTGATGATGGTCGGCGACGGCTTGAACGATGCGCCATCGCTTGCGGCCGCGCATGTCTCGATGTCGCCGATCTCGGCCGCGCATCTGAGTCAGGCGACCGCCGATCTCGTCTTCCTCGGCAAGCCGCTGGCGCCGGTGATCGCGGCCATCGACTATTCGCGGAAAGCGCTGCGGCTGATGCGGCAGAACCTCTATCTCGCCGTCGGCTACAATTTCCTCGCCGTGCCGATTGCGATCCTGGGCTTCGTGACGCCCTTGATCGCAGCCGCGGCGATGTCGGGCTCCTCGATCCTGGTGATGCTGAACGCGCTGCGCGGACGTCGGGTGCGGCAGGAGGTGGTGTGATGGAAGTGATCGCGTTCCTGGTGCCGCTGGCGCTGCTGCTCGGCCTGTTTGGATTGCTCGGATTCCTCTGGTCGTTGAAGAACGGCCAGTACGATGATCTCGAGGGCGCCGCCTGGCGGGCGATCTCCGACGATGACGAGACGCCAACAACCCCGGGGCCGTCGACCGCGCATCGTGGCGTTTGATCTGGCGCAATGACGGCCGCTTTGCATGGGCCATAGTCAACCTGCTCAGAACTACGGGAGGGTAACATGGCATCGGCAACACAGACGGAATCGATTGCGGGCAGGCTGATCGGCAAGCTCACGGGCATCCTCGAACGGTTCCGCGACGTCGGCGAAATTCGCAGCCTCAGCCCCGCCGAGGCCTGTTCCGTCGCGCACGATCTCCGCATCTCGCCGGCCCAGATCGAGACGCTGGTTGCCCGGGGGCGCCACGGTGCCGATGAATTGCCGAAGATGCTGAAGGCGCTCGGGATCGACGAAGTTGCCATCAAGCGCCAAGAGCCGGGCGTGCTGCACGACATGAGGCGGGTGTGCGCGCTCTGCATCGAGAAGTCCCGCTGCAACAGCGAGCTCGAGGCCGGAACCGCCGCCCTGCATCATCGCGAATATTGCGCCAATACCTATACGATCGACTCCCTCGAGCCGAAGCCCGACCAGACCGAGCTCCAGCTCCGCGGGCCCTGCTGCTGCTGAGCGGGGAACGTTCGTCGTCCCAACTGAGCCGGCGCAGGTAGCGCCGGCTGGCCAAACTGCACCGTATCCTTGAACGCGAGGCCCTGCTAACCATGGGCAGCGGCGGCGGCCGGCTGGTCGCCGCGACCGTCTATTGTGCGCCGGCGCAACGCCAGCGCGTTTTGCGAGAAGGATACGAGCAATGATCGAAACCGTTGGCATCATCGGGGCGGGCACTATGGGCAACGGCATCGCCCAGGTCAGTGCCGCCGCCGGGCTTCAGGTGGTGATGGTCGATATCTCGGATGCCGCCGTGCAGCGCGGGCTGGCGACCGTCGGCAGCAGCCTGGACCGCTTGGTCAAGAAGGAGAAGATGACCGAGGCGGACAAGAATGCCGCGCTCGGGCGCATCAATGCGACCACCGACAAGGCCAAGCTTGCCGCCTGCGACCTCGTGATTGAGGCGGCGACCGAAAACGAGGAATTGAAGCTCAAGATCCTGAAGGATCTCAGCGCGACTCTGAACCCGCGGGCGGTGATCGCCACCAATACGTCTTCGATTTCCATCACCAAGCTTGCCACCGCGACCGACCGGCCCGACCGTTTCATCGGCATGCACTTCTTCAACCCGGTGCCGGTGATGGCGCTGCTCGAACTGATCCGCGGCCTGCAGACCTCGGACGACACGCTGGCCAAGGCGGAAGCGTTCGCAAAACGCGTCGGCAAGGTCGCGATCACCGCGAAAAACAGCCCCGGCTTCGCAGTCAACCGCATCCTGTGCCCGATGATCAACGAGGCGATCTTCGCGCTGCAGGAAGGCATTGCCACCGCCGAGGAGATCGACGCCGGTATGAAGCTCGGCTGCAACCACCCGATCGGCCCGCTGGCGCTCGCTGACCTGATCGGGCTCGACACCATGCTGTCGGTGATGGACGTGTTCTACAAGGGCTTCAACGATCCGAAATATCGCGCAGCGCCACTGCTCAAGGAGATGGTCGACGCCGGCTACCTCGGCCGCAAGACCGGCAGGGGCTTTTACGACTACGGCAAGGCATGAGCCAGGCTTTGTAGGGTGGGCAAAGCGTAGCGTGCCCACCTTCAAGCACTCCGCTCGAGATGGTGGGCACGCTTCGCTTTGCCCACCCTACAATGTGCGGGAAGGGCGCTCGTTCACTTCACCAGCGGGCAGCCGCCGTCCTTCAGCGGGCGGAAGGCCTGGTCGCCGGGGACCTCGGCCAGCACCTTGTAATAGTCCCAGGGCGCCTTGGATTCCTCGGGCTTCTTGACCTCGAACAGGAACATGCTGTGCACCATGCGGCCGTCAGCGCGCAGCACGCCGTTGTCGGTGAAGGCGTCGCGCACCGGCATTTCGCGCATCTTCGCCATCACGGGTTTTGTTTCTTTGGTGCCGGCGGCCTGTACCGCCTTGAGATAGTGTAGTGTGGCGCTGTAAGTGGCGGCCTGGTTCATCGTCGGCATCCGCTTCATGCGCTCGAGGAAGCGCTTGCCGAAGGCGCGGGTCCTGTCGTTGAGGTCCCAGTAGTAGGCCTCGGTGACGATCAGCCCCTGCGCGAGCTTCAGCCCGAGGCTGTGCACGTCCGAGATGAACATCACGATCGCCGCCAGGTTCTGGCCGCCGGCGACGATGCCGAATTCGCCGGCCTGCTTGATCGTGTTGATGGTGTCGCCGCCACCATTGGCCAGCCCGATGATCTTGGCCTTGGACGCCTGTGCCTGCAGCAGGAAGGAGGAGAAATCCGGCGTGTTGAGCGGATGCCTGACGCTGCCGAGCACCTTGCCGCCGGCGGCCTTCACGACATCGCCGGTGTCGCGCTCGATCGAATGGCCGAACAGATAGTCCGCGGTGATGAAGAACCAGCTATCGCCGCCGTTCTTCACGATGGCGCTGCCGACCGTGTGGGCGTTGGAATAAGTGTCGTAGGTCCAGTGCGCCACATAGGGACCGCAGGATTTGCCGGTGATGTCGGAGCTCGCGGCGTCCGTGACGATCATGATCTTTTCGTGTTGCTTGGACAATTCCATCACCGCGAGCGCGGTGGCGGAGGTCGGCAAATCGATGATCATGTCGACGCCTTCGTTCTCCCACCATTTGCGCACCATGGTCGCCGCGATATCAGGCTTGTTCAGCACGTCGGCGGAAACGATCTCGATCGGCTTACCGAACATGGTGCCGCCGAATTCCTCGATCGCCATCTTGGTCGCTTCGACATTCCCCGCGCCGCCGATGTCGGAATAAACCGACGAGAAATCGGTGAGCACGCCGATCTTGAGCGACGTCGCGGCTGGCTGCTGCGCGGATGCCGATACGATCAATAGCGCCGACAACAGGCAAGCCGTCGACACCATCCTTGCGATGGGCTTCATGGGGGTCTCCTCCGTGTTTTTATCAGTTTGTCGGACAAAGTAGATTTGGGTTCCGTCGAAGTCAATCGCTGTCGACACGAGGCGTGTGTGCGGCCGAATTGACGCACCGTCGCCGCCGGGATACTTTGTCGGACAACCGACATTGAGGTCGCCTTTGCCCGCTTCCCCGCTGTTTCGACGGATCGACGTCGCGCCCGCTTACCAGAAGGTGGCGGATGCGATCGAGCGCGAGATCGTCAGCGGCCGCATCAAGCCGGGAGACCCGATCGGGACCGAGCTCGAACTGGTGCGGCAATTCGGCGTCAACCGCTCGACGGTGCGCGAGGGCATCCGGGTGCTGGAGGAAGGCGGGCTGTTGCGCCGCGATTCCAGCCGCCGCCTGCAGGCCTGCCTGCCGCGCTACAACAAGCTCGCGACCCGCTTGAGCCGCGCATTGGTGCTCCACGAGGTCACCTTCCGCGAATTATTCGAGGTGTCGCTGACGCTCGAGATAGCGAGCACGGAATGCGCGGTCGAACGCGCCACCGAAGAGGACATCGCCGAGCTCGCCGACAATCTGGCGCGAAGCGAGCAGGTGATCGCCGATCCCGCAGCGCTCGCCGAGTGCGACGCCGATTTCCATGTGCTGGTGGCAAAGGCCTCGCACAATCGCGTGCTGCAGCTCGCGCGCGAGCCGGCCGCGCAATTGTTCTTTCCGACCACCGAGATGATCGTGAGCCATGGCACGCAGGGTGCCTCGCGCCTGGTCGAGGCGCATCGCCATCTGCTCGAAGCGATCCGGCGGCGCGACAAGGCGGCGGGCGTGCAGTGGACGCGGCGTCATTTGCAGGACTGGCGCCGCGGCTTCGAGCGGATCGCTTCGCTCGACCGGTCGGTCGAGCACATGTACATGGAGCATGCGCAGGCGGTTCGGCGCAAATAGAACGAAACAAATCGTCCGAACCAGAAACAAACAGCGGACGTTCAGGGAGGGAAAAATGACCGCGGACATCACCACGACCATCCAGAAGGCGCGCGAGCAAAGCATCGGCGATCTCTTGCGCCGCTCGGCCCGGCGCTATCCCGACAAGACGGCGCTGATCTGCGGCGACGTGAGCTGGACCTATGCGGAGATGGACGCGATCTGCAATCGCCTGGGCCGCGGCCTCGGCGGGCTCGGGGTGACGAGGGGCGACCGCGTCGCGGTGCTGTCGCGCAACTCGCACGCCTTTGCGGCGCTGCGCTTTGCGCTCGCCAGGATTGGCGCGATCATGGTGCCGATCAATTTCATGCTGAACCCGGACGAGATCAATTTCATCCTGTCCAATTCGGGCGCGAAGCTGCTCGCCGTCGGCCCCGATCTCGTCGAGGCCGGCCGCTCCGCGACCGCCAGGGGCACGAAGGTCGAGAAATTGATCTGGCTTCCGGGTGAGGATGCCGCTGCGCCGCCGAAGGACATCACGACCTTTGCGGACCTGCTTGCCGCCGACGCTTCGCCGTTAGAGACTTCCGTCGACAGCCGCGACGTCGCGCAGATCATCTATACCAGCGGCACGGAGTCGCTGCCCAAGGGCGCCGTCCTCACCCATGAAGCGGTGATGTGGCAATATGTGAGCTGCATCATCGATGGCGGCATGGCGGCTGAGGACACCATCCTGCATGCGCTGCCGCTCTACCACTGCGCGCAGCTCGACGTCTTCCTCGGGCCCGGCATCTATCTCGGCGCCACCAACGTGCTCACCGGAAAGCCGGTGCCTGATCACATCCTCGCGCTGATCGCGGCCCACAGGATCAACGCCTTCTTTGCGCCGCCGACGATCTGGATCGCGATGCTGCGCTCGCCGGCCTTCGACAAGACCGATCTTTCGAGCCTGCAAAAGGGCTATTACGGCGCATCCATCATGCCGGTGGAGGTGCTGCTCGAATTGCAGCGGCGCCTGCCGGGTGTGAAGTTCTGGAATTTCTACGGCCAGACCGAGATCGCGCCACTCGCGACCGTGCTGAAGCCCGAGGATCAATTGCGCAAGGCAGGATCGGCCGGCAAGCCCGCACTCAATGTCGAGACGCGCGTGGTGAATGCCGACATGGAGGACGTCAAGGTGGGCGAGGTCGGCGAGATCGTGCACCGCTCGCCGCATCTGCTGTCCGGCTATTACAACGATCCCGCCAAGACTGAAGCGGCCTTTGCCGGCGGCTGGTTCCATAGCGGAGATCTCGCGACCGTCGATGCCGAGGGGCACGTCACCGTGGTCGACCGCGTCAAGGACATGATCAAGACCGGCGGCGAGAATGTCGCAAGCCGCGAGGTCGAGGAGATGGTCTATCGCCTGCCGGCGGTCTCCGAAGTCGCGGTGGTTGGCTTGCCGGACCCGCGCTGGATCGAGGCGGTGACCGCGATCGTGGTGGTGAAGACTGGCGAAACGCTGGATGAGGAGACCGTCATCAAGCACTGTGCCGGCCAGATGGCGCACTTCAAGGTGCCGAAGCGCGTGCTCTTCGTCAACAGCCTGCCCAAGAATCCGAGCGGCAAATTGCTGAAGCGGGAATTGCGGACGCGTTTTCTTGGCAGCGAAACACTCGATCGTGCGATTCAGAAAAATTTCGCGGGCTGAGAATTCCGAACCCCGCAGCCGATCAAGCGGGCGTGAACGGATCGCGTCGCGGTAGCTGATCGGATTCCCGTAGCGACAGTGTATGGTTGTGTCGCTGCGATGGCTTACCGCGGCAGCGATGCAGCATCATTGCGACACGCAGGGGCCGATGCTCAAGAAATCCCATGCCACCGGGCTGCCCGGGACGACCGGGACACGCATCGTTCCGCTCGACCGCGCGCGCACCTTCATCACCTTCCTGGTGGTCCTGTATCACGGCGTGATCAACTACACCTATTTCGGCATCGGCGGCGATCGGATGCGATGGCTCGGCTTCGATCTGATCGCGCTGTTCAACGACAGCTTCTTCATGGCCTGCATGTTCTTCATCTCGGGCCTGTTCGTGCACGACAGCCTGGCGCGCAGGGGGCCGGCCAACTTCCTCGGTAGCCGCGCGTGGCGGCTGGGCATCCCGTACCTGGTGTCGATCTTCGTGCTGATGCCGATTGCCTACTACCGCTACCACGTGACGGAGCTTAGTTTCCCGCAGTTCTATTGGCACATGGTCACGGTCGGCCCGTGGTCGTCTGGGTCGGCCTGGTTCCTGTGGGTGCTGCTCGCGCTGGACGCGATCGCCGCGTTGATTGGGGCCGTGGCACCTCGCGCGATCCCAGCGCTTGGGCAACTCGTCGACGGCTTCCGTCAGCAGCCGATGGCGGCCTTCGCCTTATTCCTGATCTTCTCGATCATCATCTACCTGCCGCTCCACCTGGAGTTCGGCGATTCCGCCTGGTTCGTGCCCGGCCATTATCCGCTGCCGATCCAGACCAGCCGCATCCTGCTTTACACCGGCTACTTCTTCACCGGCGTCGCGGTCGGCGCCATCAGCCTGAGAGGCGGGATACTGGCGGAGGGCCGGGATGTGGCGAAGCGCTGGATGCTGTGGCTCGCTTGCGGGCTCGCGTTCTACGGCGTCATCCTGCTTCTGGTCTACGTCCATCATAGCGTGCTGCCGGACTTCCGTTCACCGCCGCTGTGGTGGCAGATCGCCTATGGCTTGGCGTTTGCCATGTTCAACGCGGCGATGACCTTCACGGTGCCCACGCTGTTCCTGCGCTTTGCGCGATCACGATTTCGGTTCCTCGATGCGATGCGGCCTTCGGCCTACGGCATTTATCTCGTGCATTTCGTTCCGCTGATCTGGCTGCAATATCTCGTCTATGATCCGCCGTTGCCCGTGTTCGTCAAATTCGCGATCGTCTTCCTCGGCACGCTGTTCATCAGTTGGGGCGCGACCATCCTGCTGCGAAGAATTCCGCTCGTCGCACGCATGATCTGACGCGGTCGTCAGAAAAGGCCGATCTGGGCCGGACAGCCTTATGTGGCCTTTATAAAAGGACAAGGCGATCCCCATGGAATTTACACGCCTTGCCATTCACCTCTGGGCAAGCGTTCGGTTCCGCCATGGCGATAAGGACAGAAGATGATTGTCCGCTTCGAGCGTCGGGGCCGGCAAATTCACCCGCGCGGCGTTCGCGCTGCTTGGAGGCCAAGATGACGGTCTATCATGCATACATCGTTGGGCTGCACGGCCGATCGATTGGAGTGGTTCGGATAGATTGTGTCGATGATGACACAGCCATCAAATCCGCCGAGCGTCTTGTCGACAGCCATGATGTGGAGCTCTGGCAGATGGATCGGCCCGTAGCCAGGTTCGACGCCCCGTCAAAGCAGTTGTTCAGAAAATAAGTGTAGCGCCCGGGCTCGCTAGCACAGCGACACAGCGCCGGTGCCATGAGGACCGGCTGAGGGTCAAATGCGTCCGTGCATGCGAGCATGAAGCGGCGCCCGGTCTGCCGCTGGCAGCCGACATGCCAGCGGCTTAAGCGCTATTCGGCTCGGGGTCGCAATCGGACTCTGGCAACGAAGAGGGCCGCTCAAAAGCGGCCCTCGCACACAAAGTGCAGTATCACTTCAATTTGTAGGTACCAGTCTGGTGATTGCAGTCTTGGAACGTCCCCTCCTTGACAACTGGGAAAGGTCCGAGCGGTTGCACCGTGGCGTTCGTGACCATACCCTCGTACTTCCCAGTGCCCGCAACAGACTCCCTGGTTACTTTTCCATCTGCAATTGAGAAGTACGAAAGTCGCTTATTGCCGTCCCCGTCAGTAGCCTCACAGACGGTGGTGCCGGTAATCTTCCCGCCAAGAGAGGCATTCATCCCTACGCACCGGAATGTTTCCTTATCGAAAATTCCGCCCGGAGGATTGCTTCGAATAGAACCTGTCTGCTCATAGCTTAGCGCAGTGTGGGTCTTGGAAAATGAGATGGTATTACTCGTGCCCGACCAGCATGCAGTGAAGTCGAAGTTGCCTTCCTTTGGTAGCTCGGCGGCAAAAGCAGACGGGGCAAATGCAAAGATGATAGAGGCTAAGGCGTACCTGCGTGCGCTTTCCATAGTACGTACCCTCCGTTTGCAATGAGAATGAGCACGAACGATCAAGACGCGAACGCGAATGGATCTTCGCGCCATCCAATGATGGCATTTTCAACCTTCTGTAGAAATGACAACTTGACGCACGTGCCACAATTCGGTCACGGCGGGCTCTAGCGAAACCTCGACTTTCCGGCCGGAGTTCGTTCTTGGGTGGAAATGCCCGGTTTAAGTCACAAGCCGACGTCGCCGACGTGTCCAGCCTTTGTCTGCCCTGCCGCCCGCGGTGGGCATCGCTCAAGTATGAGCCCGCGACGGCAGAGCCTAGGCAGCCAATCCGAAGTTGGAGAGCTTCACGCGATTGCGGCCGGAGGTCTTCGCCTCATAGAGAGCTTCATCCGCGCGGATCAACAGCGACTGGATCGTTTCGGATCCGGTGGCGTGGGCAATTCCGCCGCTTACGGTTGTCCGGATGGGGCCCAAAGGAGTAGGGACGGACATCGCCTCGATCTGCGCTCTTATGCGCTCGGCAACGGCTGCCGATGCCCTCGGACTCGAGTTCAACATCACGATGCAGAACTCTTCGCCGCCAATTCGCGCGGCCAGATCGTCTGAACGGACATTTGCGGCGATGATTTCGGCAAAGGCCTTCAACGTCCGGTCGCCGGAATCGTGTCCGAACCGATCGTTGATGGTCTTGAAGTGGTCCAGATCCATCGCCACGACGGCGGTGCCAACCGGGACATGGCCGGGCGGACCGTCAAACAGCGCTCGGCGATTTAAGAGTCCGGTCAAGGCGTCCGTCATGGCTTCCGACTTATGCCGGTTCGCGATCCGCGCCTGATTGAGGGTGAGGGACAATGTGCCGATGCCGGTCAATCCGGCGATCACAACGATGGAATTGATGTCTTCGGCCCAATTGGACGGACGAGCGGTCAGGACGAATTGGCCTTGCTCGGCCAGCGCGTAGCCACACGCGACGAATGATAGTGCGGCGATCAGATAGAGCGTCGCATTGGCGG
This sequence comes from Bradyrhizobium sp. Arg237L, assembly GCF_029990105.1. NCBI lineage: Bacteria > Pseudomonadati > Pseudomonadota > Alphaproteobacteria > Hyphomicrobiales > Nitrobacteraceae > Bradyrhizobium > Bradyrhizobium sp. Arg237L. The sequence continues at coordinate 139,976 of NZ_JAQMIL010000001.1, forward strand.
CCATCAGAAGCGGGGATTCGGCGCGTGCCGTCCAGTATTGGAAAGCGGTCAGAAGGAGCAGCATGCCGATCACCAGATTTGCGGCGATCGTCCCGGTGCCGGAATAGCCCATCGCGAATGCGGCCGATGTGGACAGAACGCCAAGGCCGACAACTGCGAATACGGTGAACCAATTGAACCGGCTTGAGCAAAATTTGGCTGAGCCCGCGTAGAGCAGTCCGAAGCCGGACATCAGCAGCACGAAGGACACGAGCAGCAGATTGGCGTCGTACCTTTGAATGATACTGCCAAAGAACGCCACTCCGGCGACGATAAGGGCAAGGCCGATCGACCAGCTCAGCAGGTGGGTCTCGGATTTCCCGACCACCCACATCATGCAGAGCGTGAGGCCAAGGGACGCGCCCGAGAAGCCGATGGCGACGAGAATCGAAAACTGGTCGAGAAGCATGACGCCGGGCCGAGGTGGGATCGGCTCCTTATTACGTCATCGATCGTTACCCAAATGATGGGGGCGCACGTCGTTTGCGGTGCACGGTAATCAAATGGTTATCGCTTTCGGTTGAAAACCATCGAATTGGCGCAGCGGATTTCGTAAGCGAAAAGAGAGGGATACTGGATACTCTGAAACCTCGAATTGAGATCAGCGTGGAAGCGGACTGCGATCGAGTTCAACCTCGCCCCGCGAGCGGGGCGAGGTTGCGAAAACGTCAGGAGCCCTCGAACTTGAACGATACGTTGAGCTTGGCGCGGTAGGCCTCCACTTGCCCCTTAGCGTCCAGTTGCAGATCGAGTTTGACGACCTCTGCGACGCGAAGATCTCGGAGAGATTTTGCGGCTTGCCCGACCGCGTTGGCCGCGGCCTTTTCCCAGGATTCGCTGCTGGTACCGATCAGTTCGATGACCTTGTAGACGCTCTCAGGCATGTCGTCCTCCTGTCCGGAATGAAGCAGGAAGCAGGTGCTCCCTGCCGCGGTCGAAACTAGCATCACGATATCGGCGTTGAAAGGACGCGCCACGGCCGCAGGCCTGCGGGATCGTTCGGCAACTTGAGGGTCAGCCTCAAGTTGTGCTTTGATCTTGCGGCCGCAACTGGGGTTTTATCATGATCTATCTGCGTTTCCTGGCGTTACGGCTGTTTGCTTTTGTCCCTTTCCGCTTCCGCCATGGTGTCGCTACCTGGATCATCGCCTGCGCCGCGGTGATCCCCGCGGGGGCAGCATCGGCACAGCCGCTGCCGCCCGGCGTGCCCGAGAAGATGCCCGCCGACATTCCCTACGGGACGCCGATTTCGTTGGATTTCGCCCGACAAGCGGTGGACGCCGCGTTTGCAGAAGCGTCCAAGCGGGGGTGGAAGATGGCCATCGCCGTCGTATCGCCGTCGGGCGACCTGACTTATTTCGTGAAAATGGACGACACCATGTTGGCATCGCCAACCATCGCCCAGAACAAGGCGCGCACCGCCGCGCGCTTTCGGCGCGACACCAAGGGCATGTTCGATCTGACGGAGACCGGCCATCCCTATGTGATGACGCTCGATCCGACGCTGGTCGCATCGCCGGGCGGCATACCGATCATCAGCGAAGGCAAGGTCATCGGCGCGATCGGATGCAGCGGAGGAGCAGGCGCGCAGGATGCTGTCGTCTGCCAGGCGGGCATCGAGGCTCTCAATCGCAAATGACGCCTGAAGCGCGATAGGGCGAGATCGCCGAGGCGATCCGCAGAAGGCGGCGGCTTTCGCATCGTTGTATGTTGCGCTATATACCGGATGCGAACAGCCGGGCCGGAAGAGCTACGGAGTTCCGGTCCTGCAGGACGCGCAGTGAACGATCATCGATCGATGATCGTCCGTTCGAGGCATTGCCTCGTCCACCCCACGTCCATCAGGAACCAAAACATGAAACAGAATGACAGCGTTGCCCTGTGCTCGCTGCGACAGGGAGACTTGCTCAAGAGCTACAATGCATGGGCGCTCGGCGCGGCCGGGTTGATATTGCTCATGCTCGGCATGGCGCATGCCGAGACGCCGGTCGGCGTTCCCGACAAGAGCCATCCGGAGAGCGTTACGGCGACCAGCGACGGCACGCTCTATATCGGAAGCTTCAACCTGGGCGGCGTCATAAAGGCCGCGCCTGGCGAAAAAACGGAGCAGTTCATCTCGCCCGGCGCAAACGGCAGCCGTTCGGTGCTCGGCGTGCTCGCCGACGAAAAGAGCCGTACCTTGTACGTCTGTTCCAACGACCTGAGCGGTTCGGGCGTTGCCGGTCCGGGCGAGACCAAGGGCGCCTGGCTGAAAACCTTCGATCTTGTCACCGGCGCCCCGAAGGCGAGTTTTCAACTGAAGGACCCAAAATCGCTTTGCAACGACATCGCGATCGGCGGTGACGGAACCGCTTACGTCACCGACTCCTTCGCGCCGTATATCTACAGCCTGAGGCCGGGCGGCACGGCGCTCGACGTGTGGGCGACCGATCCGCTGCTGGCGCCGCCAAAGGACGGGGTCGGGCTCGACGGCATCGCGGTCGGATCGGACGGCCATCTCTACGTCACGACCTTCATTCCCGCGAAACTGTTCAGGATCGCGGTCAAGGATGGCAAGGCGGGGGAGATCACCGAGCTGAAGCCGTCCCGTCCGCTGGATCACGCGGATGCGATGCGTGCGTTCGGCGGCGACTTCCTGCTGGTCGAAGGCGCCGGCCGGCTCGACAAGGTCACGGTGACGGGCGATGAGGCCAGGGTCGACGTGATCAAGGATGGTCTGGCCGAGCCTGTTTCGGTGACCCAGGTCGGCAACACCGGATGGATCGCCGAGGGCAAGCTGTCCTACCTGATCGGGCCCAACAAGGGGAAGGATCCCGGTCCATTCGCGATCACGCCAGTTCCGCTAAAGTAACACGTGAGCAAGAGTCTCGGTTCTGATTCAATCAGAACCGAGACTCTAGATTCTTGTTTTGACGCGTTTTCTGCGCAGATAAGTCTACGCAATCTGCGTAAACTTGATTGCTACGCGAACCGGTGTCCACTTCGCTCGAAAACGCGCTCGTTGCTGTAGTGTAGGAGGGACGCGCCGGCCGACGCCGACTGCGGCGTTATCGGCCGGTGCTCATCTTGTCCGCGAAAGGCTTCAATGGCATTCTAGGGAATAAGACGCAACCAACGGATTCTGCATGTCAAAACCGGGCGCCAAATCGCTTCCACATTTGAGCGTTCGCATCGATCTCGATAGCGACGAGAGGATCGGGCCCGGCAAGATCCAGTTGCTCGAGCATATCCGCGATTGCGGGTCGATTTCGGCCGCCGGCCGCGCCATGGAGATGTCCTACAAGCGGGCGTGGGACCTGGTCGACGAGGTCAACCGCATCTGTCGGCACCCGGCGGTCGAGCGGCAGACCGGCGGCAAGAATGGCGGCGGCGCGGTGCTGACGCCGTTCGGCCTCACTCTGGTCGCTCGCTACCGCAAGATCGAGCGCGATGCGGCAAGCGCGGCGCGCAAGGAACTGGTGGCGTTGCAGACCGATATCTCCCGCAAGGCGTGATGCCGTCGTCAGTTTGCGCGCAGCGTCACACTTGGCTGCGGTTCGGCTGCGATCGCCTCCCCCAACGGGCTCTGCTGCTCGCGGAGGACGGAGAAGCAGACGCTGAACCCATCCACCGTCCGCAGCGTCACCATGCGCACGCTCGGATCGCTCGATTGCTCGACCATCCAGGAATCCAGCGGATAGGCGTAGCGCAGGCTGCCGTCGCCGTAGCGGCGCTGCAGCGCCTTGTCGAGCAATCCCGGCAAGGTCATCACCAGCGTGCCGACCTGGTTGAGCGAAAGCCGCAGGGTCGCCGGATTGCCGGCGGAATCGACGAAGCCAAGCGAAACGGCGCCGTCGGCGGCGACTTCGCACGTCGTCAGGGCCTGCGGGTCGATCTGCATCATAGGCTCCGAACAAATATCCGTTATATCCGTAATGATATATCGATGCGATCCCGGTCGTCCAGCCCGTCTTTTTTGACCCGCAGCGCCGCATCCCGGGTATGGTCGGAAACCGCCGGGACGTGATATGGTGACGGATATAACGGAGCCCGGGCCGGGGCCCGTCGCCAATGGAGATGAGGCCCGCCATGTTCGACTCCCAATGCGATCTTGCTGCGCTCGTGTATGAGCAGCATCAGGACCCCGACGAGATCCTGCGCGATTTCGCGGCCAGCCTGAACAGAGCCGGATATCGCGCCGTCGGGATTGTGCAGCTCGGCCATCACTGCCTCGATGCCGGCCTGTCCGCCATGCTGGTCCATAGCGGCGAAGAGCTGCAGCTATTCCAGGACCTCGGCAGTTGCTCGGCCGGCTGCCGGCTCGACGTCGGCCAGTTGCTCGACGCGGGCGAGCGGATCGCGGCGGCGATCGATCGCGGCGCGGACGTGCTGATCGTCAACCGCTTCGGTCGGCAGGAATGTGAGGGCAAAGGCCTTTGCTACCTGGTCGAGCGTGCGCTCAGCGCGGATATCCCGGTTGTGATCGCCGTGCCCAGCCACCGCTTTGCCCATTGGATCAAGTTCGCCGACGGCATGAGCGTCCGCCTCCGCTGCGACCGCGATGCACTGGAGGCGTGGTGGAGCCGCGTCTCGGCCCAATATCCGAGGCCGATGGCTGCCGAACACCAGACGGTTTGCGAAGTGTTGAAATGACGTCAGCGCAGAAAGGAGCTTGGCCTACGGCGCTTGCGCAAGATGCTGCACGAAGAGGGTGGGGACGTTGCACGTTCCATCGCGGAGCGTGAAGACGCGCGTTCCCGGTTTCGCGCCCGCCTTGACATCGGACACGTTGCGGCCGGCACGCAGCAGCCGCTCGCGCGCGGCGTCGGCATCGTCGACCGACCAGGCGATGCCCCAGAGGCGGTCCGCCTTGCGCGCCTCGCCTTCGTCCGGACGGTGGACGATCTCGATCAGCATGTCGCCACAGGCAAATTGCATCAACCGGCTTTTGCTCTTCGCGTCGGTGCGGTCGAAGATCAGCTCTAACCCGAGGCGCGCGCCGTAGAGCGCCACCGCGCGCTCCGGCTCGTCGGTTGCAACCACCACCAGGTCCATCCTGCGAACCGTGGCCGGCCCTGTCGCCGCAGAGCGAGCTGCTTTGGATAGAAGCTTACTGAAGCGGATCGGTACGCCGTGCGACTGTTCGGCCGGCAAGCCGCTGCGTCTCCAGGAGAGTGTCGTGCCGGTCGCAAGATGACTGCAGGTGATGTCGGCGACCTCGTCCGGCTGAAGCGAGATACGTCGCAATCGCCGATAGCTCTTTTCGATATCGTCGACCTCGAACTCTAGACACCACAGGCCTTCGCCGCTCTCGGCAAGGGCGGCACGGACGCGCGCGCCAAGCGCGCCTTCGCTGTCGGGAGCCATGACCCGAAGCGTGGCGTTGTCCAGAATGAAGAACGCGCTTTCGACGCCATCGGTTCTGGAGCGAAACGCCGGTTCTCTCGCGAGCACCTCGCGATAGGCGGCAATGCCGGTGTCGAGATCGTGAACCAGGACGCTGGTATGGTCGAGGGTCGTGATCATGAGGGACGCTCCGGAAGAGGCCGGCTCCGCTGCAAAGTGCATCGAGCTTCGGCGCGCAGCAGCATATTGGATGATCCCAAGAATTGACAGTTCATTTTCGGAACTGTATGAGGAGGACCAGCCAGGGCATGGCTACAGGTCGCCTGTACGTGACGGGCGGAGAATAACGGATGCTCGGGAGGAGAGGCCGGTGGGAAATCCCCTGAAGGTTGAATTCCATTTCGATTTCGGCAGCCCGAACGCCTATCTGGCGGAACTTGTCATCCCCTCGATCGAACAGCGCACCGGCGTGAAGTTCGACTATGTGCCGGTCTTGCTCGGCGGAATTTTCAAGGCGACCGGCAACATGTCGCCGGCCGACTCGCTGCGCGGCATCAAGAACAAGCCGGAATACATGGCGCTGGAAACCGAGCGCTTCATCCGCCGCCACAACATCACGACCTATCGTCGGAACCCGTTCTTCCCGGTCATCACCCTGATGCTGATGCGCGGCGCGGTCGCTGCGCAATTCGAAGGCGTGTTCGAGCCCTACGTCCGTGCGGCCTTCCATCACATGTGGGAAGAGCCGAAGAAGATGGATGACGTCGAAGTGGTTCGCGCCGCGCTCAAATCTTCCGGCCTGGACGCCGACAGGTTGATCGCACGGGCGCAGCAGGACGACGTCAAGAAGCGGCTGATCGAGCTGACGGCCGACGCGGTCAACCGCGGCGCTTTCGGCTCACCGACGTTCTTCGTCGGCAAGGAGATGTTCTTCGGCAAGGATCAGCTTCGCGACGTCGAGGAATCCATCGTCGAGCAGACAAGGCAGTTGGCGAAGAGCGCGTGAGCGCCGGACCGCGGCGGCCGGAGATCGTCGAACAAATAAGGAGAACGTGATGCCGGGCCCACTCAATGGCGTACGCGTACTGGATCTCACCGGCGTGGTATCGGGACCGTTCGCCACCATGTTCCTCGCCGACCAGGGCGCCGATGTTCTCAAGATCGAGCCGATCGGCGGCGACATCACCCGCCGCAGCCGCGCCACCATCGACAAGTCCGGCGAATTCTCGGCGCTGTTCATTTCCTCCAACCGCGGCAAGCGCTCGCTCGCAATCGACGTCAAGAGCGAGGCCGGCCGCGAGGTGCTGGCCAAGCTCGTCGCGCAAGCCGACGTGCTGGTGCAGAATTTCCGGCCCGGCACCATGGAGCGCCTCGGCCTTGGCGCGGATGAGCTGCGCCAGCGTCATCCGCGCTTGATCTATGTCTCGATCAGCGGCGTCGGCGAGACCGGGCCCTATGTGAAGAAGCGGGTGTACGATCCGATCATCCAGGGATTGTCGGGATTCGCCGACATCCAGTCTCAGCCCATCACCAACCGTCCGCAGATGATCCGCACGATCGTCTGCGACAAGACCACCGCGGTGATGACCGCGCAGGCGGTTGCGGCCGCACTCTATGCGCGCGAGAAGACCGGGCAGGGCGATCACATCCGGGTCGCGATGCTGGATGCGATGATCTCCTATCTCTGGCCGGAAGGCATGATGCAATACACGGTGGTCGGCGCCGAGGAGACCTCTGCCGATCCCAACGACCGGCCGGATCTCGTATTCAAGACCAGCGATGGCTACATCACCGCCGGCACGATCTCGGATTCGGAATGGCAGGGTTTTTGCCGCGCCACCGGCGATCCCGAGCTTGCCAAGGATCCGCGCTTTGCGACGCCCTCCGCGCGCTCGGTGAATGCGACGGCGCGGATCAACAAGATGGCCGAATATATCGCGCAGCACACCACGGCCGAATGGCTGGAGCGGCTCGATGCGGCCGATGTTCCCTGCGCCCCGATCCTGCGCCGCGGCGAGATCATCCACAACGAGCAGGTGGTGGCGCGCGAGATCATCACCGAGTTCGAGCAGCCCAAGGTCGGACGCGTGCGGCAGCCAAAGCCGGCGGCGCGCTTTGAAGTCAACGAGGCGTCGATCGGCGGACCGGCGCCGCGCGTCGGCGAGCACTCGCGCGAGGTGCTGCGCGAGCTCGGCTATGACGATGCCGCGATCGAGCGGATGGTCAGCGAGAAGGCCGTGCGGGTGGCGGTGTAAGCGCGCAATCAATAAGCAACGAGTGGGGCGCTCTCTTTCCCTCTCCCCGTTCTTCACGGAGAGAGGGCAGGGTGAGGGGCTGTCTCCGCGATCATATCTCTCACCGTATTCGTGGAGAGAGCCCCTCACCCCAACCCTCTCCCCGTAAAGGACGGGGAGAGGGAGAACTGCTGCCTCGCGCTTGGCTGCTCACGTCTTCGGCGGCGTGATTGGGGCGAGCGGCTTGTTTGCGGCCTGGCCGCGCTGATAGGCTTCCCGCTGGTGCATGCGCTCGAGATAGGGATGGGCGTGGTCGCAGATGCCGACGCCGTAGGCGATCGCCCAGTCGAGGCAGGTGGTGAGCAAGATGTCGGCGCTGGTGAACCGATCGCCCATCAGGAATTGGCGGCCGTCGGCGAGCGCGACCTCGACGTGGCGCGATTGCTGACGGAAATATTCCGCGGCCTGGGCCACGACATCGGGCGCGACGCCGTAGATGTGTCCGAGCGCGTCGGCCTTGTGTCGGCGCATGACATAGAGGCTCGTCGAATCGAGCTCGGCAACGATGAAGAAGCACCATTCGAGCCAGGCGGCGTAGTCGCGCTGGCTCTCCGGAATCAACGAGCGCTCCGGTGTCGAATAGGTCCGCGACAGATAGGCGACGATCGCCGCGCTCTCGCCGATACAGAAATCGCCGTCCTGCAGCAGCGGAATCTTCTGCCGCGGATTGAGCACGGTATATTCCTGGGTCTTGGTCTCGCCCGTGCGGGGGCCGATCGGCCGCGTCTTGTAGGCGAGGCCAAGCTCGTGCATGGCCCAGTGCGGTCGTATCGTCCGGCTCGTGCCCACGCCCCAGAGGGTCAGCTCCGGCGCGGCCATCTCACCATTTCTCCACCGCGGGACGCAGATCGAGCTCGTGCGTCCAGCCGTCCCGCGTCTGCTGATGCGCGAACCAATAGGCTTCCGCGATCGACGACGTCTTGGTCAGGCTGTCCTGTGGAATCGCGCTCGCCTCGATGCCGCGGGCTTTCATGCGCTCATGGATGGCCGGGCTGTCGACGCCGGCGTCAATGATGAGGTGCACGACATGGACGTTCTTCGGACCGAGCTCGCGCGCCATCGCTTGCGCGACCGCGCGCAGTGCGAACTTTGCCGATGAGAACGCAGCAAAACCAGTTCCGCCGCGGATGCTCGCGGTCGCGCCGGTGAAGAAGATGGTGCCGCGGCCGCGCGGCACCATGTGGCGCGCGGCCTCGCGGCCGACCAGGAACCCGGCGTAGCAGGCCAGCTCCCAGGCCTTGAAGAACAGCTTTTCGGTGGTCTCGAGCAGCGGCTTGTTGACGTTCGAACCGGCGTTGAAGAGGCAGACTTCGATCGGGCCGATCTCTTTCTCGACGCGGGCGAACAGATCCTGGACTTCCGCTTCCTGCCGGGCGTCGACGCTGAGCGCGTGGACCTCATGGCCAGCGGCTTTCAACTCGTCGACCAGGTCCTGCGATTTGGCGGCATCGCGGCGGCAGATGCAGACGGTGTAGCCGCCCTTTGCGAAACGCCGCGCCACGGCGGCCCCGATCGCGTCGCCCGCGCCGACCAATATCGCTACCCCGCGGCGTTCTGTCATCCTGTTTCTCCCATATAGTTCTTATTTGGTACCGAATTAATAGAGAGCGGTGAGGACGATGTAAATGGAGTTATTTGAGTTGGTACAGCTATTCAGCCTTCAAATTCACATCATTCCGCCGTGAGCCGCTTACTCGCGAATAATTGCGATTGACGAGTTCTAAAAAAGAACGTTAGATGCGGCGAGTGATGAAGTCGCCTCGCGAGCGGCTCGATATCTGTCGGGAGGTCTGAGGTGGCGAATTTGGCAGGGACACTTGGCATCCGCGAAGCCGCAGGCTCGGCGCCGCGCGCTACGGCACGAAGATCCGTCCACCTCGGCGAAACCCGGTAGGAGCGTCGTCCGATGGAGCTGGTGCTTACTCCTGAAGAAGTCGCGTTTCGCGACGAGGTGCGGAGCTTCATTGCGGTAAACTATCCGGCGGAGATGCGCGTCCCCAACCCGGAGACCGACCTCACCAAGGAGCAGATGCTGCTCTGGCACCGCATCCTCTACAAGAAGGGCTGGATCGCGCCACTCTGGCCCAAGGAATATGGCGGCCCCGGCTGGTCGATCACCAAGCGCTTCATCTTCGAGCGGGAGACCACGCGCGCCGGCACGCTGCCGCCGCTCGCGTTCAGCGTCACCATGGTGGGTCCTGTCATCTACACCTTCGGCAATGAGGCGCAGAAGAAGAAGTTCCTGCCGCGCATCCTGTCCGGCGAGGATTGGTGGTGCCAGGGCTATTCGGAGCCGGGCTCAGGCTCCGATCTTGCCTCCGTCCGTACCAAGGCGGCGCGTGACGGCGACCACTATATCGTGAACGGCCATAAGACCTGGACCACGCTCGCGCAGCACGCCGACTGGATCTTCTGCCTGGTGCGCACCGACACGAGCGCGAAACCGCAATCCGGCATCTCGTTCCTCTTGATCGACATGAAGTCGCCGGGCGTCACCGTGCGCCCGATCATCACGATCGACGGCAGTCATGAGGTGAACGACGTTTTTCTCGAGAACGTCCGCGTGCCCGCCGCCAATCTGATCGGGGAGGAGAACAAGGGCTGGACCTACGCCAAATTCCTGCTCGGCAATGAGCGCACCAGCATGGCCGGTATCGGCCGCTCCACGCGCTATCTCAATCGGCTCAAGCAGATCGTGAAGGCGGAGATTCCCGAAGGCGATCCGGCCCACCTCGAATTCGTCAGGGACATCGCCCGCATCGAGCTCGACGTGCTGGCGCTGGAGGCGACCGAGCTTCGTATCGTAGCCCAAATGGCGCGCGGCATCGATCCCGGTCCGGCGGCGTCGCTGTTCAAGATCAGGGGCACCGAGATCTTCCAGGACATCACCGAGCTGACACACCGCGCGATCGGCAATTACGGGCTCGCGATCCGCGAGCATCCCGTGAGCGCCAATCATTTCATGCCGGGCCCGGACTACGGGCACACCGCCTCGGAAAAATATCTCAACTCGCGCAAGCTCTCGATCTACGGCGGCTCGAACGAGATCCAGCGCAACATCATCGCTAAGGCCGTACTCGGACTCTAGCTTCGCAGGGAGCCATCGGAATGGACATCCAGTTCACGGAAGAGCAGGAGCTGTTACGGTCCAGCGTGCAGCGCCTGTTGCGCGATCAGTATGATTTCGATGCACGCCGCAAGATCGTCGCGAGCGAGGAGGGCTGGAGCCGCAAACATTGGTCGTCCTTCGCCGAGCTCGGCCTGCTCGCCGCGCCGTTCTCCGAGGAGGTCGGAGGGCTCGGTGGCGGGCCGCTGGCCACCATGATCATGATGCAGGAGTTCGGCAGGCACCTTCTGGTCGAGCCGTTCTTCGAGACCGTCGTCCTTGCCGGCGGCCTGATCGAAGATTTCGGCTCGGCGGCTCAGCAGGCCACGTATCTCCCTGATATCATGTCCGGAGAGAAGGTCTGGGCACTGGCCTGGTCCGAAGGCCGCTCGCGTTACGATCTCGGCCATGTCTCTACCATCGCTCGCCGTGAGGGTGGAAGCTACGTGCTCAGCGGCACCAAGGCAGCGGTCGTGGCTGCGCCCTGGGCCGACAGTCTGATCGTCTCCGCTCGCACCTCGGGAGAGCGGGGCGATCGCAACGGCGTCAGCCTGTTCGTTGTCGATCGCCATTCTCCGAATCTTCATCTGCAAGGTTTCAGGACCATCGATGGCCGGCGCGCCGCCGAGGTCGCGCTGATGAACGTTTCCGTGCCGGCGAGCCAGATGCTGGGACGGGAGGGCGAGGGCGTTGCCGCACTCGAAGCCTGCCGTGACAGCGCCATCGGCGCACTCTGCGCGGAGACCGTCGGCGCGATGGGTGAACTGAATGCGGCGACTCTCGAATACAGCAAGACGCGAAAGCAGTTCGGCGCGACGCTCGGCTCGTTCCAAGTGCTGCAGCACCGGATGGTCGACATGTTCATCGCGCATCAGGAGGCGCTGTCCCTGATGCAGCATCTCAATCTCAGCCTTGCATCGAAGGACGAAGGGGTATCGCGGCTTGCTTCCGGTGCCAAGTCGAAGATCGGCTATGCCGCCAAGTTCGTGGCCGACCAGGCGGTGCAACTCCACGGCGGCATGGGCATGACCGACGAGCTCAATGTCGGCCATTACTTCAAGCGGATTTCATCCATCAACATCCAGTTCGGCGATCCCGCCTTTCATGTCCTGCGCTATGCGCAGCTCGACGCGGCAGCCTGACGAGAAGAGGAAAGCATATGCGAGATGCAGTGATCGTATCGACGGCGCGTACCGGCGTCGGCAAGGCCTATCGCGGCGCACTCAACAACACGGAAGGGCCGACCCTGGCCGGCCACGTGATGGCCGAGGCGGTCAAGCGCGCCGGGATCGAACCCGGCGAGGTCGAGGACGTGGTGATGGGCTGCGCGATGCAGCAGGGCACCATGGTGATGAACGTCGCTCGCAAGGGCGCGATCCGGGCCGGGCTTCCGGTGACGGTCGCCGGCACCACGATCGACCGGCAATGTGCCTCCGGCCTGCAGGCCATCGCGGTCGCGGCGCGCTCGGTGATGCTCGACGGCGTCGAGATCGCGATCGGCGGCGGCATCGAATCGATCAGCCTGGTGCAGAACGAGCACATGAACAGGTTCCACGCCGTCGACGACGAGCTGATGGCGATGAAGCCGGACATGTACATGTCGATGCTTGAGACGGCCGAAGTGGTCGCCGAGCGCTACAAGATTGGTCGCGAGCAGCAGGACGAATACTCGCTCGAGTGCCAGCGCCGCGTCGGCGCCGCATTGCAGGGCGGCCGCTTCAGTGACGAGATCGTGCCGATCACGACCAGGATGGCTGTTGTCGATAAGGATACGAAGGAGGTCACCTACAAGGAGGTGACGCTGACCAAGGACGAGGGACCGCGGCCCGATACGACGGCCGAAGCGCTTGCGAAGATCAAGCCGGTGTTCGAGGGCAAGACGATCAGCGCCGGTAACGCCAGCCAGCTTTCGGATGGCGCGTCCGCCTGCGTGATCATGAGTGACAAGGTTGCCGCGCAGAAGGGGCTGAAGCCACTCGGCATCTTCCGCGGCTTCGTTGCTGCTGGCGTCGAGCCGGACGAGATGGGCGTCGGCCCGGTCGCCGCGATCCCGCGGCTATTGAAGCGGCATAACCTGAAGATCGAGGACATCGATCTCTGGGAGCTCAACGAGGCCTATGCGGTGCAGGTGATCTATTGCCGCGACAAGCTCGGCATTGATCCAGAAAAACTCAACGTCAATGGCGGCTCGATCGCGATCGGCCATCCCTACGGTATGACCGGTGCGCGGCTGACCGGCCACATCCTGATTGAGGGGCGGCGGCGCAAGGCGAAATACGGCGTGGTGACCATGTGCATCGGTGGCGGCATGGGCGCCGCGGGATTGTTTGAAATCGTCAACTGATCGGGAAAGCGGGAGAAACTTCGTGAAGACAGCGATCACTGAACTGTTCGGCATCCAGCATCCGATCATCCAGGGCGGCATGCATTATGTCGGCTTTGCCGAGCTCGCCGCCGCGGTGTCGAACGCCGGCGGTCTCGGCATCATCACCGGGTTGACGCAGAAGACGCCGGAATTGCTCGCCAAGGAAATCGCGCGTTGCCGCGACATGACCGACAAGCCGTTCGGCGTCAATCTCACCTTCCTGCCGAGCTTCACCGCGCCGCCTTATCCGGAATATATCGCCGCGATCCGCGAGGGCGGTGTCAAGATCGTGGAGACCGCGGGCCGTAGCCCCGAGCAGTACATGCCGGCGTTGAAGGCCGCCGGCATCAAGGTGATCCACAAATGCACGTCCGTCCGCCATTCGCTGAAGGCCGAGAAGATCGGCTGCGATGCGGTCAGTGTCGACGGCTTCGAGTGCGGCGGTCATCCCGGTGAGGACGATATCCCGAACATGATCCTGCTGCCGCGTGCGGCCGATGAACTGAAGATCCCGTTTGTGGCCTCGGGCGGCATGGCTGACGGGCGTAGCCTCGCCGCGTCGCTCGCGATGGGCGCTGACGGCATCAACATGGGTACGCGCTTTGTCGCCACGAAGGAGGCGCCAGTCCACGACAACGTGAAGCGGGCGCTGGTGGAGGCCACCGAGCTCGACACCCGCCTGGTGATGCGCGCGCTGCGCAACACCGAGCGCGTCCTGAAGAACAAGGGCGTCGATCAGCTTCTCGAGATCGAGCGCGAGAAGGGCGCGAGCATCAAGATCCAGGACATTCACGAGCAGGTCGCGGGCGTCTATCCCAAGGTGATGGTCGACGGCGAGATGGATGCCGGCGCCTGGAGCTGCGGCATGGTGGTCGGACTGATCCATGACATCCCGACGGTGCAGGAACTGATCGACCGCGTCATGACCGAAGCCGAGCAGATCATCCGGACGCGGCTCACCGGCTTCCTCGACGGTGTCGTGGCGGAGGCGCCGGCGCGCGCGGTCGCCTGAGAGGTCTTTGAGGTTTTCGACATGTTGGCTGGTTCGCCTGAGCGGGCGGACCGGGCCGCGGGCGTATGCCTGCATTTCTTTTAAACGATTGGCCTGCGCGTGACGGGCTTTGGAGGGAGGGAAGCATGAAGATGAAATTGAGTGTGGCGGCGGCATGCCTAGCGGCGTCGCTGCTGGCGCTTCCGGCTGACGCCGCCGACGAGCCGGGCGTCAGCGCGACCGAGATCAAGATCGGCGGGATCTTTCCGTTCAGCGGTCCGGCGTCGTCGATCGGTCTCGTCGGCCGCGGCGTGCTCGGCTATGTCCAGATGATCAACGATCGCGGCGGCATCAACGGGCGCAAGATCAACTATATCGCGATGGACGATGCTTACAGTCCGCCAAAGGCGGTCGAGCATGCGCGCAAGCTCGTCGAAAGCGACGAGGTCGCCTTCATCTTCAGCCAGCTCGGGACACCAGGCAATTCGGCGACGGCGAAATATTTGAAGGCGAAAGGCGTTCCTTCGATTGCGATCGTCAGCGGCTCGAGCAAGTTCACCGATGTTGCCGAATTTCCGCTGACAACGACCGGGCTCGTCAGCTATCAGACGGAGGGCCGGATCTATGCGAAGTTCCTTGAGCAGACGCTGCCCGGCAAGAAATACGCGATCCTGTTCCAGAACGACGACCTCGGCAAAGACTATGTCGCCGCGTTCAAGTCGATCTTGAAGAGCGATTTCGACAAGCGCGTCGTCACCGCAGCCTATGAGGTGACGGAGCCGACCATCGATTCCCAGGTGGTCAACCTCAAGAGCTCCGGCGCAGAAGGATTCTTCATTGCGGGCACGCCGAAATTCGCGGCGCAGGCGATCCGCAAGGCGTCCGAGATCGGCTGGAAGGCAACCGTGATCCTCAATTTCCCGTCGGGCTCGATCGGAGGTACGTTGAAGCCGGCCGGACTTGAGAATTCGAAGGGCGTCATTGTCGGCACCATCAACAAGGACCCGACCGATGGGCGATGGGACGATGACGAGGGCGTGAAGGCCTATCGCGCGTTCTTCGAGAAGTACCTGCCCGGCGCCGACATCCAGAACACCAGCTATCTCACCGGCTATATGCAGGGCATGATCCTGGAGCAGATCCTGAAGCAGTGCGGCGATGACCTGTCGCGCAAGAACATCATCAAGCAGGCGAAATCTCTGAAAGACTTTGTGGTCCCGACAGCGTCGCCCGGCATCAAGGCCAATACGTCTGACAGCAACAACATGGTCTGGACGCAGTTGCAGATGCAGCGTTGGAGCGGCACCAATTGGGAACCGTTCGGCGCGATCCTGGATGCGAATTCGGAATGATCTCGCTTTCTCCTGTGAGTGCGGTGAGGAATTGTAGGGTGGGCAAAGCGAAGCGTGCCCACCGTCCACGTTCGGTGCAAGGAAGGTGGGCACGCTGCGCTTTGCCCACCCTACGGCGCCGGTGCGTCTCTTACTGGCCGTGAAATACCGGCTTGCGCTTCTCAACGAAGGCGCGCACGGCTTCGTTGTGGTCGTTCGTGCGCGCCGCGCGGACCATATGCTCGGCTTCCAAATCCATCGAGGTCAGAAGGTCGGACGCAAGGGCGTGGTCGAGATTGTCCTTGATGTAGCCAAGCGCGATCGGCGGCCCATCGGCGAGTTGCTGTGCCAGTTCCAGCGCGGTCGATCGGAGCTGATCGTCAGGGACGACGCGGTTGACCAGTCCGAACGCTTCGCAACGCCTAGCGTCGAGACGTTCCGACAGGAACATCAATTCGCGCGCGCGGGCCGTTCCCGCCAGCCGCGTCAGCAGCCAGGCGACGCCGTAATCGCCGGACAGGCCGATGCGGGCGTAGCCGGTCGCCATGATGGCGGATTCGGCTGCGATCCGGATGTCGCAGGCAAGCGCGATCGCGAGGCCTGCGCCTGCAGCAGGGCCGGGAAGGGCGGCGACGGTGGGTTTGCGGACGGCCACCAGCACGCCGGTGAGCGTGCGCTGCCTCTCCTGGAGAATAGCGACACGCTCCTCCAGCGTCCGTTCGGGCCGGGCAATGCCGCTGCCCATGCCCTTGACGTCACCGCCGGCGCAAAAGGCATTGCCCGCGCCCGTGATCAGGAGGGCGCCAATCTTGGGATCGTCGCCCAGGCTCTTGATCATGCGCCGCAAAGCCGGGGTGAGATTGTCCGAGAGCGCGTTGCGTGCCTCAGGCCGATTCAGCGTCAGGATGGCGACGCGCCCGTCGATCTGGCACAGCAATTCGCCGGTTCCGGTTTCAACCTCGGTCAGATCCTCCGACATGGCAAATGCCCTCACGATTGTATTTCGATCATAATATGATAGAGCGAGTCGTGCTGCAATAGAGTGTCAAGTCACTTTGACTCCGCCATGTCATTCCATCCGCGCGCTTGCACCGGTTCCGGATTTGAATACGATCCTGCGGCGGCCGTTGGATGGGCCGCATGCACGAAGCGCGGAGAATACAGATGGAATACCGACGTCTGGGAAAGTCAGGGTTTAGCGTGCCCGCGCTCAGCTTCGGGACGGGCACCTTCGGCGGCGTTGGTCGCCTGGCCCCGTGGGGCAATACCGATGCGACCGAAGCGCGGCGGCTGGTCGACATCTGCCTCGATACCGGCGTGTCGATGTTCGATACCGCTGATGTCTACTCCATGGGCGAGTCCGAACGCGTGCTCGGCCAGGCGATCAAGGGGCGGCGCGACAAGCTGCTGATCTCGACGAAGGCGAGCTTCCGTAGCGGCGAAGGGCCGAACGATATCGGCTCGTCCCGTCAGCATCTGCTTGCGGCAGTCGACGGTTCGCTGAGCCGATTGGGGACCGATTATATCGACCTGTTCCAGCTGCATGGCTTCGATGCGCTCACGCCGCCCGAAGAGGTGCTCGCAACGCTCGATGTGCTCGTGCGTTCCGGCAAGATCCGCTATGTCGGGGTCTCGAATTTTTCCGGCTGGCACCTCATGAAGGCGCTTTCGGTTGCCGACAAATACGGCTTTCCGCGCTACGTCGCCAACCAGACCTATTATTCGCTGATCGGGCGCGATTATGAGTGGGAGTTGATGCCGCTCTGCCTCGACCAGGGTCTCGGCGCGGTGGTGTGGTCGCCGCTCGGCTGGGGCAGGCTCACTGGCAAGATCCGGCGCGACCAGCCGCGGCCGGAGGTCAGCCGGTTGCCGCAGACGTCTTCCTTCGGACCGCCGGTGCCGGATGAGCACCTCTATCGCGTCGTGGATGCGATCGACGAGATCGCCAAGGAAACCGGCAAGAGCGTATCGCAGATCGCGCTGAACTGGCTGTTGCAGCGACCGACCGTCGCCACGCTGATCGTCGGCGCGCGCAACGAGGCGCAACTGCGCGAGAACCTCGGCGCGATCGGATGGGCGCTGACCAAGGAGCAGGTCGCCAAGCTCGACGAAGTCAGCAAGGTGACGCTGCCTTATCCCTATTGGCACCAACGCTCGACCTTCATCGACCGTAATCCGCCGGCGGTGTAAGACGGGTGAGCGGGGTCGCGCGTGCGACGTCACCCCGCAACATGATCACGTCCAGCGCCGCAGGATGATGCTGGCGTTGACGCCGCCGAAGCCAAACCCGTTCGAGATCGCGTGCTCGATGGCCATCGGCCTGGCTGCTCTGGCGACGAGATCGATGCCTATAGCCGCATCGTCAGGATTCTCCAGATTGAGGGTGGGCGGCGCCACCTGGTCGCGGAGAGCGAGAACGGTGAAGATCGCTTCCAAGCCTCCGGCCGCGCCGAGCAGATGTCCCGTCGCCGATTTGGTTGCGCTCACTGCGAGCTTGCCCTCGCGCCCGAACACCGACTTGATGGCTTCGATCTCGGAGTGATCGCCGGCGGGCGTCGAAGTCGAGTGCGCATTGAGGTGCTGGACCTGGCTGGGCTCAAGTCGCGCCTGACGCAAGGCGAGTTCCATGGCGCGGCGTGCGCCATCGCCGTCTTCGGGGCCCGAGGTGATGTGGTGGGCATCCGCGGTCGTGCCATAGCCGATGATTTCGGCAATGGGCCTGGCGCCGCGCTGTAGCGCATGATCGAGTTCCTCAATGACCAGCATGCCAGCGCCTTCGCCCATCACGAAGCCGTCGCGGTCCCGATCGAAGGGACGGGATGCGCGCTCGGGCGTTTCGTTGAAATCGGTCGACAGCGCCCGCGCGGCGGCAAAGCCGCCGAGGCTGACGAGATCGATACAGGCTTCCGCGCCGCCGCATACGGCGACATCGGCTTCACCCGACCGGATCAGGCGCGCGGCATCGCCGATCGCTTGCACGCTTGCGGCACAGGCCGTGACGGGCGCGCCGATCGGACCCTTGAAACCATAGCGGATCGAGATGTGGCCGGCCGCGAGATTGGCGAGGAACGACGGCACGGTGAACGGCGACAAGCGCCGAACGCCGCGCTGATCGGTGGTACGCACCGCTTCGACGATCGCCGGGAATCCACCGATGCCAGATGCAATGACGGTCGCCGTCCGCTCCATCGCGTGGGCATCGGCAGGCGTCCATGCAGCCTGCGCAATCGCCTCGGCCGCGGCGACCAGCGCGAACAGGATGAAACGGTCCATCTTGCGCTGGTCCTTGGGCGGTGCGCCGAGATCGGGATCGAAGCCGCCTTCGACATCATCGGCCTTGGTCGGCACGATCCCCGCGACCCGCGCCGGCAGCGCGGCCGCCCATGCCGGCAGGGTACGAAGCCCCGATCGTCCGGCAAGCAGCCGCGACCATGCGAGCTCGACGCCGCAACCGAGCGGCGACACCAATCCCATTCCCGTAACGACGATGCGGCGCATCACAACAACACCCTGTGCTCTTGACCCTGCGAGAACGGTCCGTTCCCAATCGGAACTTGTGTGCTCACAAATGGAAAGTCGAGTGGGCGGCGCGCAATTTCATGCTTGACAGATACTCGCGTCCCTTCAGCGGCCACGCTGTGAACCAATCAGCGATGCGGTTCAGACAGGCCGGCTAGGCCGAAGATATCTTCGGCATCGAGATCGATGTGGAACTCATCTCGCTGAGGAGCCCTTTGGCCGCCCGCAGATCGGCCGTGTCGAAACCCTCGGTGAATCGACCGCAGATTTCGGCAAGCATGGCGTGCGCTTCGCCCGCATCTTCCTGACCGATCTTCAGCCGGGCGAGACTCATGGCCGTGCGGAGCTGCAGCGATAGTGCGGAGTGGCTCCTTGCCAGCTCAAGCGAGCGCCGCAAATTATCTTCCGCCGCGGCCAGATCGCCAGCCTGCGCGAGCAGCGTGCCCTTGGTGCGCAGCAATTCCGGCAGATCCAGCGAACCGCCATTCGCGTTGACGATTGCGATCGTGTCATCGAGCGCAGTCATGGCTTCGTCCAGCCGGCCGCTCGCACCAAGGCCGTCGGCCAAGGCCAGACACAACCCGCCGGTATAGAGTTCGTAATGATCCGCGCGCAACTTCGTCAGCGCCGCACGCAGCAATTCGACGCCACGTTCGATCTCGCCGCGGTTGATCAACACGGCGCCCTTCATGCCATTGCCCACGGCGATATGCGGCCCGAGCGAATACTTGCTCGCATACGCGATCAACCGATCGGCCCGCTCTTCGACCGCATCCCAATTGCCGATCCATCCGAATACGTTGGCGCCCCAGATCGTCACGATGCAGACAGGCACTGGACTTCGGACATTGATCGCTTCCTCGTCCGCCTTCCTGACGGCCTCGACCGCCTGATCCGGAAAGCCGAGCAGCCAAAGGACGCGGCTCCGGCCGATCCGGGGGACGCGACCGGCATTGAAAGCACTGGTGTCTGTGATCTGAGACGGACGCGGCTGCCAGGTTTCCAGATGAGACAGCGCTTCGGGCTGGTTGCCCACGAGATGATGGGAAGTACTGAGCAATCGGTGCGCGGCGGACAATCCGACGGGATCGGCGATCTTTTGCGCAACGGTCCAGGCGCGCTCGGCGAGCGCCAGCGTGTCCTGATATTTTCCGGCCCGCAATCGAAACATGTGCAGATCGCTCAGCAGCCGGAACTGATAGAAGCGGTCGCCCAACTCTTCCGCGAGTTCGAGGCCCCTGGTCATCGCAGCGAACGCGCGTCCGCCATCTCCCCGCGTGAACATCGTCGAATGGCCGAACGCCGCCTGGAGCTGCATTTCGGACCGCGTCGCGTCGGTTGGCGGGCCGAGTACCGACAAAGCGCGCTCGGTCCACCGGGAGCATTCGTTCAACAGCGAGAATTTTGTGAACAGACGGGCGGCTGACGCGGTCAGCGCAACGGCAAGATCCTGGTCGCCGTTATCCGAGAAACTGTATTCGAGAGCCGCGCGTATGTTACCGAGGTCCTCGGCCGGGATGTCTTCCTTTGCGTGAGGATCGACCAGGGCTTCGTTTGTGTGGGTCCGTTCCAGACGGTCCTGCCAATAGCGCGCATGGCGCCGACAGGCGGAAGACGCCTCGCCGAACTCCTCCAGCTTCGCGCGGGCATAGGCGCGCGTCGTGTCGAGCAGCCGGTAGCGCATCGAAGCATCCGACACGCTCGTCGTCGAGATCAGGGATTTGGCGACCAACTGCTCGATGGCGTCGATAACGTCGGACGGCTCAAGCTCATCGTCGGCCGCCACCGCTTGCGCCGCCTCCAGCGTGAAGGTGCCGACAAAGACCGAAAGCCGGCGGAATATGGTCTGCTCGCGATCGGTGATCAAATCATGACTCCAATCGAGCGTCGCGGTCAGGGTCTGGTGGCGGGGCGACGCCGTGCGCCGGCCGCGCCACAGCAGTTTCATGCGCTTGTCCAGCAGGGCCGCCGTCTCGCGCAGGCCGTGGGTGCTGATGCGGCCTGCCGCCAGTTCGATCGCAAGCGCGATACCGTCCAGCTTGCGGCAGATCTCCGCGACAACAGGAGCGTCCGCATCGGTCAGCTCGAACAGGTGATTGCCGGCGACTGCGCGCTCGACCAGGAGATGCGCGGCGGGAAAGGAGAGGGTACGTTCGGCGTCCAGGTCGCCATCCTCAGGCGGGCTCTGCAGCGGTGCCAGCCGATGGACATACTCGCCCTCGACGCGCAGCGGTTCGCGGCTCGTGGCGATGATGCTCACCTCGGGCACCTCCAGCACGAGGCGCTCGGCCAAATTCGCGAGAGGCTCGATCACATGTTCGCAGCTATCAAGGATCAGGAGCGAGCGGCGGCCGCGAAGAAAGTTGATGATCGCCGCAGACGGATCGCTCGACTGAACCGGCAGTCCCAGCGCCGATGCAACAGAGCCGGGCACAAGTCCGGGAGCGCTGAGCACGGCAAGGTCGACGAAGTGCACGGCGGCGCCGAAGTCGGCGACAAGCAGGTGCCCCAGCGCAACGGCGAGCGTGGTCTTGCCGATGCCGCCGGGGCCATGAATGGTGATGAGCCGGCGATCGGTTATTTGTCTTGCCAGATCGCCGATCAGCTCCTCGCGGCCCACCATGCGCTTCAGCCGCGGTGGAAGGCGCGCGGGTTGCTCGGAGCGGGCAGGGGTGACGACCTGGAGAATGGGGTCCGGGGCCAACGGGCGGTCGGCCTCGCGCACAACAGGAGAAACGAAGCAATATCCGCGGCCGGTCACGTTGACGACGTAGCGCGTACCCGAATTTCCATCTCCGAGCGCCTTTCGCAAGCCGGTGATGTGGACCCGAAGGCTGCTTTCGTCGACGATGATATCGGGCCAAACGCGCGAGATCAGTTCCTTCTTGCTGACCACATCGCCTGCACGCTCGACCAGGGCGATGAGAATATCGAGGGCACGGCTTCCTAAGTTGACGGGGACACCGTCCTTTTCAAGGAGGCGCTCCGTCGCGAACAGCCGAAACGGGCCGAATGTTGCGCCTTCCACGGGGCGGGTGAGATTGCTTGCCATACGCCCTCATCTACGCACGCAAGGCGAGGCCGGCGGCATCGCGCGTGTCGTCCAGTAGCTGCCCTTCACTCCCATGCCGTCGTGACGTTCGCAATTATTCGCAAGACTTAACGGGCCGCCGGCAGGCGCGAGGCCTATCTCTCTGTCTGTCACTTCATCGGATCTCGGCATCAATGTCTGCAAAGCTCCCATCTGCGGTTACCGAATTGCTTCAGGCGCTGCGAAGGCGCGACCTGTCGGCTTTTCTTGCGGCATTCGCCGACGACGCTGTCATATGCGATATCGAAGCCGAATACGGCGTAGGAAACATTCGAGAGTGGAGCGATCGTTTCTTCGGCAGCGGGATCACGGTGCAACCCATCAACGCGGTTCGACGCAGTGGACCGACGATCGTGACCGTCATGATCCATGGTGCCGATGAGAACGGCATCGACGGCGCAACGCAGCTCGATTGGACGTTGTCGATTCGCGACGAGAAAGTCTCCGCGCTCGCGATTGCGAGATCTGTCGTGCCCGAATCGCCTGCTCCTGTGACTGCCTTCATCCTGGCGATCAACACGTTCAATATCTCTCGGCTGCTGGACAGCTTCGCCGACGATGCGATCGTCAACGATCAGCTTCGGGAGTGCCGGGGCAAGGCCGAGATCAGGGCCTGGGCCGAGCGCGACATGATCGGAAACCGTATCACGATGTATGTCGTGAGCGTCTTCAAGCGCCCCGGTATTGCGGTCGTGGCCGCCAATGTCGACGGGGAATTTGATAGGAGCGGGTTGCCTGACCCGCTTGTGCTTTCGTTCTATTTCACGATCCATGACGAGAAGATCATTCAACTGATAATTCTGCGCAATGAACCTGATGTTTAAGTTGTCGACCTCAACATAGCTTTGCGGAGGGCACCCTGGAAATGCGACCTTTTGTGTCGCAGCTCGCAATTCATCATCGGCTGCGAGCACGGGCAGCGTAAAAAAAGCGAAGAGGAAATGGAATAAAATCCGGAGGGTAAGATCGTCCTCCGGTCGGCCGGCGACGTTGAGTGATCGATCGCCGGCCCCCGGAGCGTAACCGTCAGGTGCCTACCGGCCCAGGCTGTGCGAAATCGGTCGAGACCGAAACCGCGCGCCACTCAGCGAGGATCGCGGCGTCGGACACATGCTTGGCTTCGATGGCGGCCACCGTGTCGCTGCCGAGCGGCAGGCGCACGGGCGGATTGGCTGCCGTCGCAAAATCGACGAGGACCTTCGCCAGCCTGTCGGGATCGCCGGGCTGTTCGTGGTTGAGATCAGCGGCATGGGTTCGCACAGCCCCCGCCGTCTGGTCGTAATCCGCAATGCGCGCGGGGCTTGCTGCCAGCGAAGAGGAATCCAGGAAGTCGGTCCGGAAATAGCCGGGCTCGACCACCGTGACATAGATCCCGAGCGGCGCCAGTTCGGCATGGAGCGCCTCCGACAGCGCCTCGACCGCGAACTTGGTCGAGCAATAGACGCCGAAGCCGGGACCGGCCCGGTACCCGCCGATGGAGGAGATGTTCAGGATGCGTCCTGAGCGCTGCGCGCGCATGTGGGGCAGGATGGCGCGGGTCACATTCAGAAGGCCGAACACATTGGTCCGGTAAAGCGCCTCGACCTCGGCGGCCGTCGCCTCTTCGACCGCGCCGAGCAGGCCATAGCCGGCATTGTTGAGGAGCACATCGATCCGCCCAAATCGCTCGATCGCGGCTGCAGCCGCAGTAGTGGCTTGTGTTTCATCCGTCACGTCGAGCGGAAGCGGCAGCAGGTTGGGATGATCGCCGAGGCGCCTCGTGACAGCGCGGTGGTTGCGGGCGGTAGCGGCGACATTGTCGCCGTTCGCCAGGGCCAGTTCGGCAATCCGCGCGCCGAAGCCGCGGGAGGCGCCAGTGATGAACCATGTGCTCATGATCTTGGGCTCTCGATTGGTCATGCTGGAGGATTGGATCTAGTAGCTGATCCGCCGCTTCCGGAACTCCCGGCCGATACCCGGCCGGGTCTCCCAAAGCGGCGGCTGCAGTCAGCGTACCGACTGTTGAGCCGGCTGAACACGGGTCCACAGATCGTTGAACGCGATGCTGTCGAAGAAGGCCGATGCCTTCGCGATCTTGTCATCGCGGAGGTCAAGGAACCAGGCATAGGTGTTCTCATAGGGCACGCCGTCTCGCGCCGTACCCTTGGCGTCGAAGAAGATAACGACGGTGTTGCCTTCCGCGTAGATGTTGCGGATCGCCGGCTTTAGGCCTGTGCTCATGCGCGCATTGAACGGCCGAATGACCTCCGCCATGAAGGCTTCGCGGCTCGGATAGGTCTTGGCCGCGAGCGACCTGCCGGTGATGGTCCAGACCGCGTCGTCGGCGAGCAACTCGTACGGGCCTCCGGTGCCGGACGCCCAGGCGTCGAATTTGGCCTGGATCAACGCCTTGTTGCGCGCTTCGCGTTGTTCACTTGCCTGACCCATGGTGATGCCTCCAAGCAGGGTTGAAAGGAAAATTGCGACGAAGAGCCGTGACATGACTTCCTCCTTCGGATTGCGCAGGTTTGACATCGGTTGTACCTGCGTGCTCAGATCTGGTTTTCCCATGCCGCGATCTGATGCGCCTTGAGCATGTCCTCGGTCGCTTTCGGCACCACGTTGCGGAATTTTCCGGTGTCGGCGGGAACGATCTCGATCATGCGGTCGATCATCTCGCGGGCATCCAGGTGTCCCTCGGGCGCGGAGAGGAAGTCGTCGAATTCCTTGCGCAGGGCGGCGCGCTTGGTGATGTGCTGGCTGTCGTCGAGCCAGCGGAATGGTGCATCGGCCATCGTTTCATTGTAGCCGGTGTAGAAGGCGCCGGGATTGATCGTCTGCACCGCAATTCCATACGGCTTCAGCTCTTGCTGCAGCGCCTCGGCCACCGATTCCAGTGCATGCTTGGTAGAAACATAGACGCCCCAATTGGCCGGCGTGAACAGGCCGCCCATCGAGGACGTGAACACGATCTTGCTCTTCTTCTTGATGTCGATCCATCGGCGGATGAACCCTTGCGTGAGCTGGAGCGGCAGGAACACGTTCACCTCATAGTTCTTGCGCACAAGATCAAGCGGGATTTCGAAGACGGGACCGGCTTCGCCCATGCCGGCGTTATTCCACAGCACGTCGACGTCGAGTTTTTGCGCAGCGGCCACGTCATAGGGATCGGTCAGGTCGAGACGTTCGACGCGGAAGTTCTTGAGGCCGAGCGCCTTGGCTTCCTCCCGCAGGGGAGTGACCTGCGACGCAACGTGCACGGTGGCGATGATGTTGTGGCCGTTCCTGGCCATGCCGATCGCTGCGCCTTTGCCGAGGCCGGATCCGGCACCGGTGATGAGAATGGTCTTGGACATAGGGTCGTTCCTTTTGGCTGGTGGGGTAATGGGTTGAGGTTGGGGGTCAGTGAGTCGTTGCGTCGAATGCAGCGAGGCCGGCCTGCGCGACTTCGACATCCTGCGGAACGGTGCCGCCGGACACGCCGAGCGCGCCGATCACGGTGCCATCAGGCCCTTTGAGCGGGATACCGCCGCCAAAGGTGGCAAGGCCGCCATTGGTCAGTTGCAGACCGGGCGCGGGAGCGCCGGGCTTGCAGTACTCCCAGACGGCGTCGCTGTTCGCCTGGAACAGGACAGCGGTCGACGCCTTGCGGATCGCGATGTCGATCGACGCCAGCACCGCGCCGTCCATGCGCCTGAAAGCCTTGAGGTGCGCGCCGGCGTCAAGCACGGCGACGACCACGGGAAGCCCGATGTCGCGCGCCTTGGCCTCCACGCCATCGATGATGGCCTGCGCCTGGTGAGAGTTGAGTTGCATAGTGTCGATCTCCGGCAAGCTGGTTGTTCGCTGCGTCCGGAAGATCGGCTATCGGTGGGGCGACCGCGAGTTTAGTGTTGTGAGGAGCCGCGAAGCCTCATTAGCGCCTGCTCTCGAGAAGCAGGTGCCGGTTTTCGAAAAGATCGTTGCAAAACAACGGGCTGACCTGGATGTGCACTATCAGGCGGACGCACCTGCGTGCTTCTCTTGTTGAGAAGCATTCCAGGGTGGAAAGGGGTCGTCGAGGCTGCGCCAGCAGTCCGGATCGAACCCATTTTCGCAAGGGGTGAGGCAGGCATCGAGCGAGGCGCGGATCTGTGCCTCGTCCATGCCTGAGCCGATGAAGACGAGTTCCTGGCGGCGATCGCCCCAGTCGTCATCCCAATGGCTATTGATCTGCTCCTGAAATTGCTGATGGCTGGGCCATGCCGGCTTCGGAACGGTTGCCCACCAGAAGCCCATCGGCTCGCACCGACGCTGAATCCCGGCCACGGACAGCACACCTACCCAATCCGGACGGGTGGCAAGCCAGAAATGGCCCTTGGCGCGAATGACGCCCGGCCAGGGTTGGTCGAGAAAAGATCGGAAGCTGACTGGATCGAATGGGCGCCTCGCCCGGTACACGAAGCTTGATATTCCGTACTCGTCGGTCTCCGGCACGTGAGCGTCAGGGTTGTACAGCTCCTTGTGCCAGAGCGGATGGGTCGCAGCTCTCGCTTCATTGAAGAGACCGGTGCCAAGCAGCGCCTTGGGAGGAATCTTGCCGAAATCGGCTTCGATCTGGCGCGCATCCGGATTGAGTGCCGCAATGATCTTCCGGAGCGACGCGCGCGTCGTGTCCGCCACTTCCGAGATCTTGTTGATCACCACAACGTCGGAAAATTCGATCTGCTCAACCAGGAGATCGATAAGCGTGCGCTGATCGTTTCTGTCGCGCATCTCGCCGCGCTCGCGGAGCAGTTGACGGCTGCCATAGTCGGCGAGCATGCTCGTCGCATCCACGACCGTAACCATTGTGTCGAGCCGCGCGACATCGGAAAGCGAGACGCCGCCCTCGTCGCGAAAACAGAACGTTGCCGCGATAGGAAGCGGCTCGGCGATCCCGGTTCCTTCGATCAGCAGATAATCGAAGCGCCGTTGTTCGGCGAGTCGCCTGACCTCCTGCAGGAGGTCGTCGCGGAGCGTGCAGCAGATGCAGCCGTTGCTGAGCTCGACGAGGCTCTCGGTCGTGTGCGACAGGTCGGCGCCGCCATTGCGGATGAGGCTTGCGTCGATGTTCAGTTGACTCATGTCGTTGACGATGACCGCGACCCGAAGACCGTCGCGGTTCATCAACAGATGATCGAGCAGCGTTGTCTTGCCTGCGCCGAGAAATCCGCTCAGCACGGTCACAGGCAGCAAATCTCTCCCGTCCGCTCCCATGCAACCCTAGCCGACCAGTTGTGGTTGGAACACAACGTCCGCCCAGTAATTGGCCGAGTTGAACGAATTGGTCGGGAATAGCCCGGTCGTGCTGTTGCCGCCATAGCCATAGACGCCGTTGCCGCCCGCGCTCGCACTCGAGGGCGCCGTCAGCGGCCCGCTAGTGACGGGAGAACTGAAGCCGCCGCCGTTCGCCACATACGCACCGGTGGTGTGATAGGACGCGATGTAAGTCGTGTTGGCGTTGATAGAGACAGGCGTCGGAAGCTGAACCGTCTGCCAGCCGCTCGCCGTCGTGTTGGTGAAGGTGGCGGTCGCCAGCCTGGTGCCGGTGGCGCTCCAGAGGTCGACGACATCCGGGCCGGTGTCGTTGGCGCTCCGGTAGAATTTGAGCGCGGTAATCTGGCCGGCGACCGAAGAGGTGAACTTCACCCCAAGTTCAACCTGCTGGCCGTCATTGAAATTCCCCGCTGGCGTGCTGGATGCGCTGAACAGGCTGACCGGTGCAGGCGGGGGCGTGGTGGACACGGCGATATTGAAAGTCTCGCTGGTGGCAGCGCCCGCAAGATCGGTAGCTGTCACCTTGATGCTGGCGGTGCCGACATTGGCGGCCGCCGGCGTGCCGCTGAAGCTGCGTGTGGACGCGTTGAATGAGAGCCAGGTGGGCAGGGCGGTGCCATCGGCGGACGTGGCCGCATAGGTCAGGGTGTCGCCGGCGTCGACGTCAGTGAAGGTGTTGGCGGGCAGCACCAGCGAGAACGACGAGCCGACGGTCGCGTTCTGGTTGGCGGTCTGGGTCGCGAGCACCGGTGCGTCATCAGCGCCGTGAATGGTGATGGTGAGCGTGGTGGTCGAGGTGAGGCCGGCGGTGTCACGCATGGTGTAGCTGAAGGTGTCGGTCACCGTGTTCGTCGACAGCCGCAACGCCTGCACGGCGGAATCATTCTCGCTGATGGTATAGGTGAACGTACCGTTGGCATTGAGCACGAGGCTGCCGTGCGCGCCGGCGAGCGCGGTGCCGAGCGTGCCCGTTGTCGCACCAAAGCTGACCGCGGTGACGGTCTTGGTGTCGCCGGCATCAGGATCGGTGTCGTTGGTAAGGACGTTGCCAGTGGCGGACGAGCCGCCTGAACCGTTGGCTACGCCGCCTTTCTCGGTCGCGTTGGCGACGTCAGCGACAGCCGTCGGCGCGGTGTTCGACCCGCCACCCGATCCGGACGGAATGAACACGACATCGGCCCAGTAATTGGAGGCGTTCCAGGTGCTGGTGGGGAAGATGCCGGTGGTGTTGGTGCCGCCATAGGAGTAGACGCCGTTGCCGCCGGCGGTCGCCGTCAGCGGCCCGTTGGTGACGGCGCTTGTGAAGAAGTTGTTGGTCGCAACATAGGCGCCGGTGGTGTGATAGGAGGCGACGTACGTCGTGTTGGCGGTGAGGGTGACGGGCGTCGGCAGTGCAACCGTCTGCCAGCCGCTGGCCGTAGTATTGGTGAAGGTGACTGTTGCCAGATTGACGCCGGTCGCACTCCAAAGGTCGAGAACGTCAGGACCGGTGTCGGTAGCACTGCGGTAGAATCTGAGCGCGGTGATCTGACCAGCCACGGAGGTGGTGAACTTCACGCCGACTTCAAGCGCCGAGCCGTCATGGAAGCTGCCGCCGGGTGTGCTCGATGCGCTGAACAGGCTCACCGGCGTTTGCCCTGGTGCCAGCACGGTGAGGCTGACATTGGCGGTAGCCGTGCCGCCGCGGCCGTCCGAAACCGTGTAGGTGAAGCTCGCGTTGCCGGTATAGCCCGCGTCGGGCGTGAAGGTGATGGTGTTGTTTTGCGGATTGCTCTGCACGTTGAGCGTGACGGTCCCGTGGCTGGCACCGCTCACCGCGGTGATGGTCAGAGGATCACCATTGGCATCGCTGTCATTGCTGATCAGGGACGCGGCGGTAATCGTAACCGCCGTGTTTTGCGTCACGTTCGGCCCGACGTCGTTTGCCGCCACCGGCGGCACGTTGGTGTTACCCGAGGAGGGGTTGAACATGACGTCAACCCAGAAGTTCGTCGCCTGGAACGTGCTCGTCGGGAACAGGCTGGTGCTGCCGTAGGCAAAGACGCCATTGCCGCTGGCGGGAGCGGTCAGCGGTCCGTTGATTACGTCAGCGGTGAAGAAGTTATTCGTGTTGGAATAGTGGCCGGTGTTGGTGTGATAGGAGACGGTATAGATTTGTCCAGGCGTCAACGTGATCGGAGTGGAGAAGATCGCACTCTGCCAGCCGCTCGCCGTCTCGTTGGTGAAGGTGACGGTCGCAAGCTTGACGCCGGTGCTTGACCAGAGTTCGCCGGTGTGGGTGCCTGTGTCCTGGCTACTCTTGTAGAACCGCACGCCGGTTACGGTGCCCGCGACCGAAGCCTGAAACCTCACCCCGAGTTCGACCGCGCTCGCGTCCGTGGTGTTCACGACGGCGGGGGTTGCTAATGGTGAGAACAGCGAGACGTAATTCGGCGCCCCGACGGTAACGGTGCGGCCGGTCGAAGGCGTTTCGAGATTGATGCTGTCGTCGACCGCGCGCGAGAGGATGGTGTAGGTGCCGCTGACCGGTGGCGACCAGGAATAGGTCCAGTTCTCGTCGCCGGTGGCCGGATGCCAGGTCGCGCCATTGTCAGTCGAGACTTCGACGCTGGCGATCACGCCGCCCCCGAGATCCGCGGCCGTGCCGGAGATCGTGACAATGGTTCCTGCAGTAACGGATCCGAGCGGGGTGATCGTGGAGGTCGGCGGCGTGTGGTCTGTCGAGGCGGTGGCAGCGACGAGCCCCGATTGAAGCGTGCCCGGCTGAACGCCCATGTCGGCGAGCGTGTTGACCATCGCCTGTTGCGCGCGCGAATCGGTCGGCGTCGACTGCAGGTCGTGATTGTCGCTCAGGGCCCAGGGCCAAAAGACGGTCCCGGCACCGAAGACCAACGCGCCGCTCGCAGCACGATAGAGCGTGAGGCTGTGCGTCGAGATGCCATTGCCAGTCGTGTTGCCGTAATCGAGCAAATAGCTGCTTACGGGCAGGGTCGTCGAGGAGAGCCGCACCAGGCCCGCGGGATCAAACCCGTTGTCAACCGCGTCGTCCCACTCATAGCCGAGATAGTTCTGGACCAGCGACGCGGTCTGACCAGGCTGCAGATTGGCAATACTGGTGTTGCGCCAGAAGCGCAAATTGGCGTCGTCGTACGGGATTTGGATCGACTGCAGGTTGGTACCGACGTCATCGACGTCGAAAAGCTGTCCAGTGAGCGAGTTCTCCGGGTTGCCGCCGCCGATCGCCGGCGGGCTGAAACGCGGGTCGCGGAAAGTGCCTGTCCATTGGTCGGTGGGATCGATCGAGGCGTTCGCCCATGTCTCCTTGTAGGAAATCAACGTGCGATAAGCGCTCGCGTCGCTGCTGATGCTGTTGCCCCAGCGGGTGCGCCAGTAAACTTCGTTGCCGCTCCAGAACATCAGGTTGACGCCGGCATCGCGCGCGGCCTCGACATTGGTACGCTGCTGACCTGACCAGTATTCGTCGTGGCCGGCATCGACATAGGCTTTATGGTTGAGCAGCAGACTGCCGAAACGATCGGCGTCAACTCCCGCCATGTAGGAGACATCGTAACCGTTCTGCTCCAGCCAGTAGATGCCTGCGTATTCGGCGCCGAACAGATAATCCTGCGGCCCGGCAAACGTCCCCACGCCACCCCGTGTGTCGATCGGGCGATTGTAGCTTACCGCGTAGGCGCGGCCGGCGCCTTGGCCCGTCGCAGGTCCGTTGCCGCCGTAGAAATTGGCTCCGCCCCATCCATTGTAAGCCTGCCAGGTCTCGTCAGAGGTTTGAAATACGACATCGCTGTGGCTGCTGTCGTCCCGCACGATGAAGGGGATTTGATTCTCGCCAGACGTTCCATCCAGCCGCGTGAGCTTTGCGATATAGACGCCCGACACAGCATCCGCGGGAACGTCCCAACTCGCCGAGACGGACCAGTTGCCAGCGTCGACCAGTCCCGTCGTATTGTCCCGCAAGGGCGCGGGCTGATTCTGCAAGCCGGTATGATCTATCGTCCCGACCTTTCGGGCACCCATGCCTCCATAATATCCGAGGCGGTAGATATCGATCCTGTAGTGCGTCGAATTGGTATTGATCTTGAAGCTGACCGTCGTGCCGTGATTGACGCTGATGTCCGTGGCGAAGCCCTCGATGTTCGAGTCGCCCGCGCCGTCGATGCCCCACTCGCTTTCGGGATTTCCTTGCTTTTGATTTTCGAGGACGATCGGGTTGGTTGATGTCGCAGCAGCCGTGGCGTTCGTTGTCGCAGCAGCCGTGGTGGTCGTTGTCGCGGCGGCCGCTCGGAGGCCGGGTGATGCCGCCGGCGCGACTTGCGGCGTGGCGGTTATGACCGAGCCGCCCAGAATCCCGATCTGGCCGGTCATTGTGGTGCCGCTGGCGGTCTCTCCGCCGCCAGGGAGCTGCGTCCAGTTCGCCACTGGTGCCACATCCTGCGTCGACATGGCGGCGCTTGTGGAACTGCCGATGAGTCCGGCCTTGTCGGTCGGCACGAAATCGGCTCCGGATCCCCCGCTATGCACCATCTGACCAGCCAACTGCGTCCCGTTGGTGTTGCCCTGACTCATCGCCTGGGTTGGGCAATTGATGTAGCCGCACGAACCGCAGCAAAGCGGTGCACTGGCCGGGGTGGCCACTGCGGGGGTCGTGGGGAGCATGGATCCGGTGATACCCGCGGCAACGGCCGGCGAAGGGGTGCCGCCGAGGATCACGACGGGATTTGACGTTGCGGCTTCAGCCGTCGCGGAGACAGAGGTGGGGCTTGTTGCCGCCGACGCAGCGAGTTCGGCCTTCGCCGCTCCAAGGGACAGAGGCGCTATGAGCGCATGGGCGTTCGCCGACGTTTCCGGCGACCGCAGCGCTGCCAAAGACAAGAACCAGTTTTCGTCTCCCGCAATGGATGCTTCGGTTTCCGGTTTCTTCCCGCGCGGGAGGACGCGTTGCCAATTCTGCAATCCGAGAGCGACACGGCTCCAACCAGAAGCTTCCTCAAAAGCCTTCGTCATATCTGTGTCCTCGAGAAAGAGGGGGAATAAGCCTGAAAAAACCGATCGAGGGGGCAGCCGTCGAGATCGGAAAGGCCTCGGAGCGGCGGCTTCAATGTCAGGGGACCGAGCGCCATCGCGGTACCGCGCGGCCGTGCCGATGGGGATCGTGGGACCGCGACAGGGCGCGTGGCGGCTCGAGAGCTCATGCTTCTCGACACGGCACCCGGCCGTGACTGCAGGCTCGTCTTTGCAGTGGTTGCCGCGACCATGGCACTTTCCCGCTAGCCCCAACGCGATAGGTCGGCTATGAAATTAAATAAGGTATTTAATATTATTTTACCCATTAGTCGAGCGGTAAATTTGCCGCAAAAAATCACAATTAAATCAACGTGTATAACGACATATCCTCAACCTGAGCGGTGTGCGTGTAATACACAAATGCGTTATCCGCTCCTATTTTGCGCTGGATTAAATTCGTGAGGGTCCTGCATCATCGAGAATGTTTGGATGCGGACCGATCCATAATTAAATGCTTAATAATAAATGAGACGAAGAAAAATAAATAATATAATAATCCCGGTCTGGGCCTCGAGCCCTCGGGGACGCACAACGCGAACGCGCGGCTTCCCAGCCAAGTTCTGCTTATTGAATTTTGCTGATCCGATTTCAGAGAGATTTAGACCGGGAGCCGTCGATGGATCGTCATGCCGAGTTCAAGCTAGTTTGCGACAATTGCAACTCACTGAGCATTCGGATTGACCTTGCTGAGGGGGCTCCGTCCTCGACCCCGATCCGGTGTGGCCATTGCGATGCGCCCCGGGGCACGTTGGGTAACCTTCGACGCCTTGCCAGCAAATGTGATTCGCTCAAGTCCGACCTGGACAAGGCGTTCTTTCCAGCGAGACGTACCCCTGACGCGCTTGAAGGCGGTGACCTGCGATAGGGTCCGGAGGCGCATTTCCCATCGTTGCCGTCTGTGGGGCTTTCCGGCCAACGGTCATACGTCGTCCGGCTCGCCCGCGTATGAGCCGAGCGTTCCCCCACCGCAACACTCGCGCGGCGAATTCGTCGCTTCCACGCGGGGTGCATTCAGCGGGCGACGAAACCAGTCACTGTTCTCGGGATGGTCGCGCCGCCGGATAGACTGGCAGGAGCGCACTGCAGCATCGGCGCTATACTTTTATCCGCGAGCGAGAGTCGACTATTGCAAGCCAGCCACACAGAGATCTCGCTCGCATATGCGGGAAGTGTTTAGTTCGATTTGAGAAAAGAGGTAAGGACGCTTCGCGTCGCGCCCGATTTAAGTTGCTTCGTTTCGTGGCTCGATTTAAACTGTTTAAAGCGGACGCGAGTTAGTCTTTCGTCCGGCCGTCGAATTTCCGGGCGGAAGTTTGCGAGACATGCGATGAATTTTCATGCGTAAAATTGTCGCAGGCGGGATGAACCATCATCGATGATCGCCGACTAACGAAAGTGACGATTGCCGACCACCGGTCATTTGTTTGGGTGAGGGGGTCAATAATGAGAAATATTTATAAGTCGAGTGATTGCGTCCTTTGGGATTCCCTTAACGCGATCAAGCAGGCGCAAATTCAGCTTCATCTTTTAAATGGTGAGGGAGCCAACCCAACCGTCATTGCCTCCCGAATTCAACTCTGCGACGTTCTTCTGGGTGAGATTTCGGGCATCCGTACCAGTCTCGCCAGACATCTCGAGTATACACGCGGCGCGGCGCCTGTTCAGTTGCACAGCTAAGATATCTCGGCGAACGACGCGCTCAGGAGCGGTGAGCGTTGTCGTCCGTCGCCTTCTCGCTGTTCTCGATCCTGAACTCCTCCAGCTTGCGCCCGGACTGCAGCGCGGCGACGAGCCATCGGGGTTGCTTGCCGCGACCGGACCAGGTTTCGGTTGGCTCCATCGGGTTGCAGTATTTCGGCGGCACCCGTGGATATCTGCGGCGCGGCCGTTCGGCGCCCGGCTCGGAACCTGCATTATCCTGCATCGGCTCGGGCGGATTAAGTTGAGCCAGGCGTTTCTCCAGCTCGAGCTTCTCTGCCGTGATTCTCTCCGACAAAATCTTCGTGATCTCTTCGTGGAGGAGCCAGAGCTCGTCGAAAGTCATAGTCTCTAAATCGGATTTGCGCATCGTGCTCTCGCGACCAATTTGAGCCTGAGCGGAGGCAATTTCTCTACAAAACACACTCTCTGCTCAGGCGATAAAAAGCGCTGAGCGCCGACGTGAATGGAAGACATTATATGTGACATAAATATTATATCCAATGATTTATTTAATGCTTGATAATTCGTTTTTTATTGGCAAGCTATAGCGGAATTTCAGACGATCTACGGAGTTTAAATAAATAAATAATTGTGCGGAAATGTGGTTTAAGTTGGTATTGTAAGGGTTTGAGAAATGGACCGTATTGAGCTTCCCCTCTGCCATCTTCATGAGACCGTCAGTCGCTTTGTCGTCCCCTCCGCCGCCCTGCGGGACATTCGCGCCTTGCAGGCCCAGATCGAGCTTCGACGTCTCGCCCTGAGGGATATCGAGGTAATTCGCTGCCGGCTACGGCCGCTCATGCGGCGGAGAAGCAAGCGCGTTATCCCGAGCCTGCGTAAGAGGGATGGGAGGCGATTGCGCCAGGCGCCGGCATTCCGCGCCAGGGGCCTGCGCGAGTCCTGCGCCGTGTAGCCTCTTCAAATTTGGTAACATATCTTATTGCGAGTTCCCTTGGGCTGTTGCAGCTTCTGGAATAGGCTGTGGGTACATAAATGTATGCACGGCGGATTTATCCAGAACTTGCCGGGGAACTTTTTGGTATTCCCCTTGATTAATAATGAACGAGGCCATATGACAGCCGATTATTAAGGCGGAACTGCGGGACGACCATGTCGGCGAAAGAAATCGAACTAAAGTCCATGTCTTTAGATGATCTCTGGTCACTTCATGAAGAGATCAGCGCGATATTGTCGGCCCGGATCGAAGCGGAAAAGCGCGAACTTGAGAAGCGGCTGGCGGTTCTTAGCAGGGGTGTGAGTGGCGCGCGTGAGTCGGACGATGCGCGCGCGCTCCAGGGCGGGAAGCCGCGGCGGAAGTATCCGAGAGTACTGCCGAAATACCGTAATCCGAAGACTTCCGAGACCTGGTCGGGCCGTGGCAAGCTGCCTCGGTGGCTTGTCGCCGCGATGAAATCAGGAAAGAAAATCGAAGAGTTTCGGATCAGCGAGAGCGGTTCGAAGGGCCGGCAGCGCGCCTGATCCTCGACGAAGTCCAGGATCGCAAATCCTCGATATCTGGTCGACGGACGACAGCTTGGACAGCATGCGAGCCATGCCATCCGGGCTTAACCGTCTTGCGTTCGTTCATTGGTGCCCCATTGCCGAGGGCGGCTTCGATCCGACCCCTGGAGCGTTTCCGGGCGACGTGGATACCTGCTGGTGTGAAGGAAAAACGTGCCAACAGCGTCGGTTCTGATGCGATCAGAACCGAATACGGTCAAAAGGCGTTGCGCGCGCGCAATACTTCCATTGGGGTCCGGAGCAGAATTGCGAGATCCAGTCGTAGACTCCAGTTGTCGATGTACCACAGGTCGAATTCGACCCGTTGCTCGATCAGGGTCCTCGTGGGCGTCGGGCCGCGGCAACCATGGATCTGAGCCCAACCGGTGAGCCCGGGCTTGACCCGCCGGCGGAACGCGTAGTGCTGGACCGCCTCGTCGAATTGACTGTCGTGCGCCATCGCATGCGGTCGCGGTCCGATCAGGGACATGCTCCCTTCCAGGACATTCAGGAGCTGCGGCAGCTCGTCTATGCTCGTCCTGCGCAGCCACTTGCCAATCCGGGTCACGCGACTGTCGGCGGGCCCGGCTTGGGTGATCGAGGGTCCGTTCTCCAGCACACGCATGGTGCGAAACTTGTAGATCGCAAAGCTCCGGCTGTTGAAGCCGCAGCGTTGCTGCCTGAAAAGGACGGGGCCTGACGAGTCCAGCTTGATGATGACGGCAACGAGCGCCAGCAGCGGCGCCAACATGATCAGGCAAATCCCAGCGCCGATCAGATCAATGCTTCGCTTGGCGGCGCATTCAATTGGGGTGAGAGGCCCGCGCTGCACCTCGACGCCTATGGCGCTTCCGAGATCCCGGGTCGGTCGCGCGAACATCTCCGATGCAGCCCCGACCGGAACGAAGACGACCGGAAACGGCAACACTCTTAGCTCGGCCACGAACTCGCGCAACTCGCACCATCGGTTCGGATCTGCTTCCACAATGATCTGTTCAATGTCGAAGCCGCGTGCATGCCGGACGACAAGGCCGCTAAGTCGCCTGCGGTAGCTTGAACTGGCGCCGGGCCGAGGCAGGCTGAAATGTCCAGCCAAGCGAAATCCCAGTGCCGTGAGCGCCTCCGCCAACCCGGTGTCCTGCGATCGCGCCTGGTCCGTGATCAACACCACATTGCCGCCGGAAAATTTCCGGTCGTTGAGGCCCTTCGAGAGCAGGGCTCTCATGACGCCCCGATGTCCGATCAGCATCGCCAGGCCGACGACGGCAAAGGCGATGCCGGCGCCGCGGGAGAGTTCTGCGCCAATGTTGAAGGCGCCGACCGCTCCGCTGAGCAGAACGAACACGAATATCCAGGAGAGGCAAACGGCGTGGACTTGACGGCGAAATGCGAGCAACTCAGGTGGCCTGTACATGCCTCGCATCTTCAGCAGGGAAACGTAGAGCGCCGCGACGACGATTGCGGAGCCTACGGCCTTGCTGACATCGGCTGCAGTCGCGCCGGCATACAGCCGGTAAAGCAGTGTGGAAAGAATGCCGGCGATCAGGATGATCGCGACGTCGCTGCAGGTCGCGAACAACTCAATGGAGCGATAGCGGATCGGCCATTTTCGTTCTGACTTCAGCGGTGGACTGAAGCTACGAGCGGCAAACTCGCCGTGGACGTCCGCTGCAATGTTGCGGCTTATGAAATTCATGGCTTGCTGAAATGATCAAGGGTGGCCCGTCTTAACCATTATTTAATGTATAATAAACTATTAAATAGAGCAACGATTAATTGCAAAATTAAATGAATTAAATGCGACGCTCGTTCTGGGCCCGCGCGTCGCTGGAGCGGCTCCTGTAGCCGCCGGGCGCGCATCCGGGTGCTTGGGCGGCACGCGATAGCGCTTCTCGCTGCCCATGTGGAGCGGCGCGGTAGCGGCGTAATGGACGCATGATCTCCTCCCGGAGATCATGCCGTGCCGGCAGCGTCGCCGGGCATAAGCCCGCCGAATCACCGAGTGATCGCTGGTGTAATTGTGACCGATGGTGAAGTAATTGGCGTCGGTGTCGTGATCACCGTGCTTGTTCCGCCCGCGGTGGCGGCCTTGAGTGCGTAGCCGTTGGTCGCGTAGATGATCGGGTCGTTTGCCGTGGCCAGGACCGTTCGCACGAAATTCAGGAACTTGGTGGTTTCGACCGTGGCAGAGTTGGACGTGTAGATGACGTCCTTGTTCCGCATTTCAAAGGTTTGAGCGAGGAAATAACCCGAAGGATCGCGGAAATTGATCAGATAAACTATAGGAATGATCGGACCCTTAAAGGGCCTGCAATCGACGCCCATTTCCTTGGCCACCTCGCGCGTCTCGCCCCGATACAGGAAGACCGACGACGGATCAGCCAATCCATCGTTCATGCCGCCCTGCTTGCCTACCGCCTCGGCTAGCGAGATGCGCCACGCATCGAACTTGAATTGCCCCTGCAGGCCGGACGCACCGAACGCGACGAAGGTCTGCGGTTGGCTGTAGAGATAGATGACGTCGTTCGGCAACACGTAGATGTTGTTGGAAGGCTCGTACATCAATGCGCCGAACGGGACGCTAGCCCGGTGTCCCTTGCGCTCGAGCGAGACCCACATGTCATAGCCTTGCGTCGCAGGTCCGCCGGCGCGCGCGATGGTGTCGATGATGCGCTCGGCGGACGGACTCGCACGAAAGCGGCCGGCGTTGCGCACGTCGCCAAGCACGCTGACCAAGGACGTGTTCTGCTCGGCCAGAGCCACGACGACCTGCGGCTCGAGGGCTCGGCCCTTGAGCTTATCCGTGACCTCGTCACGGATCTCCGATGGGGTGCGGCCCAGCGCCCGGATCGTGCCCGCGTACGGAACGGCAATATATCCCTTCTCGTCCACCGCCTGGTTTGGAACCGTAACGAAGTTGCCGGCGCGGACGCCGGCGTCCGATGTAAACAGGCCGCCGGCTGCGGATTCGAATATCGTGATGCTCACCGTGTCGCCCACGCCGAAGCGGAACGCCTTCGCCGGCGCCCTGTCGGCAAAGGCCGAGGACAGCCTTGGCGTATAGCGGCCGAGGACTTCGACAACCTCGGGCGTCAGCTTAACCAAGGCGTAGGGGAGGGTGGCAGGCTCAAGCCCTTCCGACGCCGATCGGACATCCGTCGCCAGCGGGCCGGATCCAGGCGTGATAATGCACCCGGCACAAGATAGCGCCAGGAGGCCAGCAACGATCCTCCCACATGTTTGCAGCGCAATAATGGTGATTATCCCCAAGTCGTCCCAGTAGGGGTAAGGTACATTAATACGCGATTCAGGCCAGCGAATCATCGCGTTAATCTGAAATGCAACCGGTGCTTGTTGCCGATATGCAACATGGCGGGGAGGGGCGGGGGCGCCCGATCCCCGACAGGGTATCGAATCCGCTTCAGTTGGAGACGGTCAGCCCGTAGCGGATATAATGATCGTCGCGATAGTAGTCGCTGCGGTGCGTGTCGTAGCGAGACATCGCCTTAATGTCGGTCTTGTTGAGAACCGCTCCGATGAGGCACTCGTGGATATTGGGGGCGGTGTGCAGCGCATGCTTGACGACGTCGACCTTCGTCTGTCCCCATTCCACCACCAGGACGAAGCAGTCGATGAAGCTTGTCGTCGAACGCACATCGACCAGGGGGGTCAGCGGCGGAAGATCGACGATGACGTAGTCATACGTCGATCTTAGCTGATCGAACAGCTTGCGCATCGAATCCGCCGCCAGCATCTCGCTGGTGTGAAGCACCGGTGTCCGGCTGATGGCAGGCAGGAATGCCAGATTGGTTTTCGGATCGCGCCAGATCGTCTCCTCGATCTGCTTCCCCTGGGTGACGACGTCTACGATGCCTGTAGTGGCGTTCGCGGCGAGGCTGGCGGAAAGCGATGGGTTTCGGAGGTCGCAATCGACGACGATGACGCTCTTGCCGCTATGGGCGATGAGCTGGGCGAGCGAGGCTGCGACCGTTGTCTTACCCTCATTGGGCAAGGCCGAGGTGATGCCAATCACCTGATTGGAGGCTTTGCTGGGATTGAGGTCTATAGCGAGTTTGATGGCGCGGATCGACTCGGCGTACCGAGATAATGGCTTGCCGATGATGGTCCTGTGAAATGTCGAACCAGTGGAAATCTTTCGCTGCCGCATGTCATGATCGGAGTTCCATGACGCTGCCTTTGCTGTCGACGACCGCTTTTCGGCCCGCAATGCCGGCACCAGCGACAGGCACGGTAATCCCAGCGTGGTTTCGATCTGCGAGGACGTACGGAAGACGCGATCCATCATTTCCCTGAACAGGCCGAGCCCCAAGCCCAGCCCAAGGCCGCCGAATAGACCCATCATCATGATGACTGATCCCTTCGGTTTGCTCTTGCTCTGCGGCGGCACCGCGGGATACATCACCCGCGCTTCCGCGATAGGAAAACCTTCTTGCTGCGCCGAGCCCACATAGCGCTGCAGGAACGTATCGTGCAGGCTGCGCAAGCTTTTCGCCTTGCTTTCCAATTCGCGTATTGTGATCTCGGCCAGGTTTGTCGTG
Source organism: Bradyrhizobium sp. Arg237L (assembly GCF_029990105.1). NCBI lineage: Bacteria > Pseudomonadati > Pseudomonadota > Alphaproteobacteria > Hyphomicrobiales > Nitrobacteraceae > Bradyrhizobium > Bradyrhizobium sp. Arg237L. The sequence goes on from NZ_JAQMIL010000001.1 coordinate 180,156, forward strand.
CGCGACTGCTCCACAGCCTCCGCCATTCGCTTCTCAATCTCCTGCTGCCGCTGCTTGGCGACCTCTAATTCGCTCCGGCTCGTCTCCGCATACCGCTTGACCTCGTCGAGGATCGACCCGCGAAGCTCGCGCATCCGATTTCGTAAGTTTACCACCGCGGCGTGGTCGCGGCCAAAACGTGGCGCCCACTCGGCGACGCGCCGTTCGAGCTCTAGATATTGCTGGCGAAGATTGGTGATGATGGGGCTGTTAAGTGCATCCGCGCCCCCTGCATCCAAATTGCCGATCGATGGCGAGTTCGCCGGGTTGGCTTCCAGAATTGCCTCGTAGCGGTTCAACTTCGCCAACGCCTCGGACGTTTGCGCGCGCGCGGCGACCAGTCGGCCGTTGAGGTCCGAGACCTGCTGCTCGTCGATCGGCCTTCCCCCGGAGGAAATGACGTTGTTCTTGGACTTGTAGGCACTGACCGCGCGTTCAGCAACGAGGGCCTGCTCTCCGAGCTCCTGTAGCCTCTGCTGCATCCATTCCCTTGCCCGCCGATTTGTCTCCTGCCTCGCTTTTTCCTGATCGGCAAGATAGACGCTCGCGATCGCGTTGGCGATCTCGGCCGCTCGTACTGGGTCGCTCGAACTGTAGCCGATCTCGATCAGATCGCTGAAGCTGATCCGGTTTACTGAGACGCGGCCCTGAAACGCACTGATGAGGCCATCCTGCGGCTCGCTCGGCGGAGGCGGTTGCAGATCCTGCGGCGGAGACAATCCAAATACAGCACGAACTCGCTGAAGCACAGAGGGCAATGACCGCGGCGATGGCTTGAAATCGGGGTCGTCGGCAAGGTTGAACTGAGTGATGATCTGGACTGCCAGCCCTCTCGATTTGAGGACCTCTACCTGAGTTTCGAACAGACTGCGGTCGAAGGCCGGCTCAGCCAAGATCGATTGTTGCCGGATGAATTGCGCCTTGGCGCTATTCTCGAGCATGACCTGGACCAGGGCGGTATAGGTCGGCGGCGTGATCCGCAGATAGATCAGGCACGCGGCCATGCCGAGTACGGTTGCAAGAATGATCACGACGTACTGACGTCGCAGGAATGCAAGAGCGGTATTAATGAGTTCGCCGATCCCTCCGCTCTCGGCCACATCGTTGTAGGCGGGTGCGCGAAGCCTGTCGGGTTGCAGCATGTTGCTCTGGAGCATTCGGTGTTCGCCTCCGCCACCTGTGAATCCGCCGTGCCGCCGCCAGCGTAAGTTTTGGCATGGCCCGCCGAATGCCGGGCGCCGTGCTGCCCTGCACTTAATAAATATACCGGAAAATGTGGTTTGTTCAAATTAAATGTAAGATGGTTAATTTACGGATGCTGAATGTGGCCGTTCGCGGGTATTTTTCGCGGCTATTTAATGTGTGGGACGTTTGAGTAATCTCCGCAAGCATCTCCGCAAAATCGCGGAGAGCGGGAGGTTCGTCCGTGGCCGCCATAGGCGAATTAAGGCTTACTCTGTAGTATAATCTTCATTCAGCCAGGAAACAGGCTTGTTCGTAAATGGGTTGAGCGGAAACTGCGTGGCGGTTCCCCGAATCTAGATTCAGCGATAGGTAATGTCCGCGATAATATATATGTCGTGTGATAGCGACATAATCGATTGACATTTAATTTGCTGCGATCTTTATTTATTGCCGGAGTATCCGGTTGGTCATTTCGGGTGTTGGAGATGCTGAGACGGGGAACCATGCGGCTTGTTTGAGGGCTCCGATGCCTAGCTTTTCGGCTTCCCGCCATTTCCGCGGATGCCGGACGGATATCGAAGCAACAACAGCCCGGTTCTCGCTCGGCCGCTCCAGGTCCGTGACTACCGTCAGCGTCGATCCCCTGGCTGCAGGTCGACGCGGGGCTGAAGTTGGCAGCATTGGAGGCTTTGATGCACGACGAGCTCTATACTGACGGGGTGGAAGAGATCACCATTGGCGGATCGATCGTCCGTGTCGATCTGGTCAGCCTTTCGCCGACCGAACGCGACGCCAACAATGCGCCGAAGAAGGTGTTCCGGCAAAGGCTGATCTTTTCCGTGGAGTCGTTCGCGAACTCAGTCGAGGTGATGCAGAACGCGCTGCAGGGATTGGTCGACGCCGGCGCGGTGCGGCGCAATCCGCCGAAAGGACAGGCCGGCCAGGCCCCGACCACTTCGACGGATCGCGAACCGCCCAACAGCCCACGGTCCCCCAATGTCTCAAGCAATTTCCGTTGAAGCCGACCTCACGGGCGCGGAAGCGTCGCCTGTGAGCGCCGACGAGACCTTGCGCCCGGCCTTGCGGACAGAACTTGAATGTCTCGCAAAGGTCGCCGCCTATCACGGCGTCGATCTGCCGGTTGAGCGGCTCAAGCACAGCTACGCCATCGACGGGGTTCCCGTCTCGGCAACTCGACTGCTGCGCATGGCGAAGGAAGCGGGCATGCGCGCAACGCGCACGCAGCTTGACTGGGGGGCGCTGTTTCGGTTGGGAGAGGCTTATCCGGCTCTGCTCCGACTTTCGAACGGCAACTGGATCGTCGTTCTCGGGGCAGGGCAGGGAGCCGATGGTGCGGAAGCGGTTAGCGTGTTCGATCCGCTCGCCGAGCGCCGGGACGAGCCTCTGATCGTCGACAGGGATACGTTCTGCACCCGATGGGGTGGCGAGGCCATCCTGATCAAGCGCGAGCGGCTTGCTTCGGACCATCGGCCGGCGTTTGGGCTGCGCTGGTTCATCCCCGAACTGGCCCGTCAGTGGCGCCTGTTTGTCGACGTCGCGATCGCCGCCATCATGCTCTATGCGCTGGGGCTCGCGACACCGATCTTCTTCCAGCTCGTCATCGACAAGGTCCTTGTGCACGAGAGCTTCACCACGCTCTATGTGCTGGCAGCCGGTGCGACTGCCGCGCTGGCGTTCGACGCGATATTCGGCTTTCTGCGACGCTATCTTTTGCTCTATGCGACGAACAAGGTCGATATCCGGGTGGCGACCAAGACGTTCGGTCACCTCCTTGGCCTGCCCGTGACTTTCTTTGAGCACATTTCGGCCGGCGTCCTGGTGAAGCACATGCAGCAGGCGGCGCGAATTCGCGAGTTCCTGACCGGCCGTCTGTTCCTGACCACGCTCGACGCGCTGTCGCTGTTCGTCTTCCTCCCGGTGCTGGCGTTCTACAGCGTCAAACTGACATGCATGGTGCTGGCCTTCACTGCCGCGAGCGGCATGGTCGTTGCGCTGCTGATGGGACCGTTCCGGCGCCGTCTCTATAATCTCTACCAGGCGGAAGGTGCACGTCAGGCTCTGCTGGTCGAGACCGTGCACGGCATGCGCACGGTGAAGTCGCTGGCGATGGAGCCGCTGCAGGGCAGGGTCTGGGACGATCGCTGCGCACAGTCGGTGACGATGCGATTCGGCGTCGAGAAGATCTCTGCCGCCGCCCAGTCGACCACCGGATTTCTTGAGAAGATGATGACGCTCGGAATCATCTCCTTTGGAGCGCTCGACGTCTTCAGCGGCGAGATGACCATCGGCGCGCTGGTCGCCTTCAATATGCTGGCGGGGCGCGTGTCGGGACCGCTGGTCCAGTTGGTGACCATGGTTCATGAATATCAGGAAGTCGCGCTGGCGGTGAAGATGCTGGGCGAGGTGATGAACCAGAAGCCCGAACGCGATGGTAATCGCGAGGGGCTGCGGCCCGACTTCGCCGGCAAGATCGAGTTCGAGAATGTCTCGTTCCGCTACGGCTCGGAAGGTGCGCCGGCGCTGGATGATGTCTCGTTCTCCATCGCCCCGGGATCGATATTCGGGATCGTCGGCCGAAGCGGCTCCGGCAAGACCACGCTAACGCGGCTCATTTCCGGGATGTATCCGGTGCAGCGGGGCCTGCTGCGCGTCGACGGATACGATTCGAGGGAGCTCGATCTCGCCCATCTGCGCCAAAATCTCGGATTGGTCTTGCAGGATAATTTCCTGTTTCGCGGCACGGTTCGCGACAATATCGCCTGCGTGAAGCGCGACGCGACCTTTGCAGAGGTCGTCCGCGCGGCCCAGCTCGCAGGAGCCGATGAATTCATCGAACGGCTCCCGCGAGGCTTCGACACCATGCTGGAGGAGGATGCCTCGAACCTGTCGGGCGGACAGAAGCAGCGTCTCGCGATCGCGAGGGCGCTGATCGTCAACCCGCGCATCCTGATTCTGGACGAGGCAACGAGCGCGCTCGATTCCGAAAGCGAGATGATCATCCGGCGCAACCTGCGCCGTATCGCTGAGGGGCGTACCGTCATCATCGTCTCGCACCGGCTGTCGATGCTCGCAGACGCGAACCAGATCCTCGTGATCGACCGCGGCCGGATCGTCGACGTCGATCATCACGACCGGTTGCTTTCGAAGTGCATGATTTACCGACATCTCTGGAACCAGCAGACGAAGCAGATCGCATGACCAAGCCTGAGAAATCCGGCAGCGATGCAAACGCTCCGGTGCGGACGACCGAACGGCGGCGGCGCGGGCTATTCCGGCCCACCAGGCGCCGGCCGCAGGTAGTGACGGAATTCCAATCCGACGCGATCGAGGTCGAGCATCGGGCGCCGCCGCGGATCGCCCGCGTGACGCTCTATTGCGTCCTGGCTCTGATACTCACCGCGATCGGCTGGGCCGCGGGGTCGCAGGTTGACATGATCGTGACGGCGCAGGGCAAGCTGGTCACCACGCGCCCCAATCTCGTCGTCCAGCCGCTCGAGACCTCTGTCATCCGCGAGATACATGTCAAGCCCGGCGACCGGGTCAATCGCGGCGACCTGCTGGCGACGCTCGATCCGACATTCTCGCAGGCGGATCTCGACCAGTTGAGCAGCAAGGTCGGTGTGTTCAATGCCGCAATTGACCGTCTCAAGGCTGAGTTGAATCGTGAGGAGTATGTGGTCGGCGAATCCGCCAACGCCGACCAGGTCCTGCAGCGCAAGATGTTTCTGCAACGCAAGGCGGCCTACGATGCGCAGGTGGAGAACTATCAAGCGCAAATCGCGTCCGCACGCGCCAATCTGAAGACTGCGGAGAACGAAGAGACAGTGCTGCTTCAGCGGCTCGAAACGATGAAATCGATCGAGGTCATGCGCGCGACGCTGATGGACAAGGAAGTCGGCTCGAAGCTGAACTTGCTGCTGTCGCGCGATGCTCGCCTCGATGTCGAAAGCAATCTGGCCCGCGTCCGCGGCAATATCGCCGATTATACGCATCGTCTCGACAAAGCCGAGGCGGACCAGAAGGTCTACGCCGAGGATTTTCGCAAGACGGCTTATCAGGACCTCGTGGAGACGCTGGCGAAGCGGGATAGCGCGGCGGAAGATCTGAAGAAGGCTGAGCTTCGCCGGCAGTTGATCGTGTTGAAGGCGCCGGCCGATGCAATCGTGCTCGATATTGCCAACCGAACTGTCGGTTCGGTCGCCCGTGAGGCCGAGCCGATGTTCGTACTTGTTCCCCGCGATGTGCCGCTGCGGGCCGAGGTTAATGTCGAGGGCAAGGACGTCGGCCAGGTTTCGGTCGGCCAGCCTGTCCGGATCAAGTTTGATGCCTTTCCGTTCCAGAAATATGGGACAGCCAAAGGCGAGGTAGCCGTCATCAGCCAGGACTCGTTCCCGCCGGATCCGAAAGCCGAAGGTGCGCACCGTCCGACCGCTCCCTATTACCGCGTATTGGTCGACTTGTCCGATACGCACCTTCGGCTGCCGGCGGAGCGCGCTCAATTCATCGCCGGCATGGCGGTGACCGCCGAGATGAAAGTCGGGCGGCGCAGCGTGATGTCCTATTTCCTCTATCCATTACTTCGCGGCCTGGACGAAAGTATCCGCGAATACTAGTTGCAGACACAAATTGCACATCGGGCATTTCATGAAGTTGGAATCCAATGCCAGTCGCCTGCTGGTGGTGCCCGTGACCGCGAACGAGCGGTCATGGACGTCGAGCTTGGTGGACTACGCGCCGAGAGGTTTACAGCGGTGCTGGCTGCGGGAGCACGGTCACTGATCTCATATCCAAGAAATTGAGGACATTTTCATGCAAGATATCCGCGTTGGTATGGGCGTCGTTGGATACGGCTATTGGGGGCCGAATCTTGTACGCAACTTCGTCAACAACCCTTCCGCTCGCCTCGTTGCGATCGCCGACCTCGATCCGGGCAAGCTTGCGGCGAGCACGCGCCTCTACCCGGGCGTGGCCACCACTGACCGCTACGAGGACTTGCTCAAGGATCCGAGCATCGATGCGATCGCGATCGCCACACCGGTGCGAACGCATTACGAGTTGGCGCTTGCAGCTCTGAAGGCCGGCAAGCACGTTCTGGTGGAGAAGCCACTGGCGCCAAGCGCGGATCTTGTACGCCGACTTATCGACGAGGCCGATCGGCGAAGGCTAACGCTGATGGTCGACCACACCTTCCTCTATACGCCGGCGGTTCAGAAAATCCGCGAACTGGTGCTTAACGAAGAGCTCGGCGAGATCTATTATTACGACAGCACGCGCTCGAGCCTTGGCCTATTCCAGAGCGATGTGAACGTCATATGGGACCTTGCGGTCCATGATGTCTCGATCATTCAGTATATCTTGAACGAGGACCCCGTGGCCGTCTCGGCGACGGGATCTTGCCATGTGGCCGGCACGCCGGAGAACATGGCGCATATCACGCTGTTCTTCGATAGCAAGTGCGTGGCTCATGTGAGCGTCAACTGGCTCTCGCCCATCAAAGTCCGTCAGACCTTCGTAGGCGGGAGCAAGAAGATGATCGTCTATGACGATCTTGAGCCGACCGAGAAGATCAAGGTCTATGACAAGGGCATCACCCTCGACGAGCCGTCCGAAGACGCCCATCAATTCCGGATTGGATATCGGGCTGGCGACATGTGGGCGCCTCACATCTCCGCGAAGGAGGCGCTGCAGACCGAGATCGAGCATTTTATCGATTGCGTGCGTACTGGATTGCCCCCGATCTCCGGCGGCATGTCGGGCCTGCGTGTGATCGAAATTCTCGAGGCGGCATCACGCTCGATTGCCGACCAGGGCCGGCCCGTTTCGCTGACCGGGAGGCGAACCTCTGTAACGCCGGTCAGAGCCACGGCCTGATACATGAAGGACCTCGATCAGCCTGGGCCGTCAGGCACCGCGCCGGGTTCGCGGCGCTCCGTAAAACGTTCGATCTTCTTTTCCGCGATCGAACGGTACGGCAATCTTGTTGTGTTCCTGGTCACGACTGCCGTGCTGGCACGTCTGCTGACGCCCGCGGAGTTCGGGATTTATGCGGTCGTCAATGCTGTGACGGCAGTCGTTGTCGCGTCCTTCCAGGAGTTCGGAGGTGCCAACTACCTGATTCAGAAGCGCGAGTTGTCGCGCGCCAGCGTGCAGACCGCTTTTACGGTCACGTTTGGAATTTCGGCATTCACCGGGCTGGCGCTGCTCGCACTTTCGGGCGTTCTGTCACAGCTATTCGAGCAGGAAAGTTTGCGGAAAGGGATCGCGGTCTCGGCGCTGAGCTTCCTGCTTGCACCATTCTCTGGAACGATTATCGGCCTGTTTCGCCGTGACATGGAGTTTGGGAAGCTCGCCATTTGCAACCTTGCATCCGCCGTCGTGGGGGCCACGGTATCCATCGCGCTTGCAATGTTGAGCTTCGGTTTTATGGCGCCGGTCTGGGGCGGCGTAGCGGGCAACGTGGTCTTGACCATCATGTTGCTGAGGCAGCATCGCGATTTCGGCGTGTTTCGGCCATCGGTTGCGGATTTTCGTGACGTCGTCGGTTTCGGCCTGTATTCGAGCGGCATAAGCATCATAAACGTGTTGTATAACCTGTCGCCTCAGCTGTTTCTGGCGAAGATTCTCGACTTTACCTCTGTCGGCTTGTACAGCCGTGCCACGGGCATAACTCAGGTTTTCGACCGGCTCGTCGTGCAGGTCTTGAACCCCATCATCATGCCCGCCCTTGTCTCGAGGAGCAGAGATGCGGCGGGTCTGAGGAGCGCCTACCTTGAGGCGATTGAGCTGCTTTCGGTTGTACAGTGGCCCTTCCTGCTCTTCATCGCGATCATGGCGCATCCGATCATTCTGATCCTGCTCGGCCAGAACTGGTTGGAAATCGTGCCTCTGGTTCGCTTTCTCTGCGTCGCGAATTTGGCGCTGTTCGCCGCCTGTTTGAGCTATCCGACATTGGTGGCTACCGGCAGCGTGCGCGACGCGCTCACGTCGTCCTTGATCTCCCTACCGCCCTCGCTTCTCGTCATTCTGTGCGCAGCTTTCTTTGGGGCCGAGGCCGTGGCAGCTTCAGCATTGTTGACCTTGCCGTTCCAGGCTGCTGTGGCTTTGTATTTCATCGGTCGACGGCTTGCCCTTGAGCCAAAACATCTTTCTCGTGCTTTGCTGAAGAGCGCCGTTGTGACGGCTATGTCCGCTTCAGGTGTGATGGTCTGCGCGGCGCTCATCGAAGCGAGGATCGTACCGTCCTTCGTTGGCCTAATCGCTGCGTGCGGTGTCGCCGCCCTCTGTTGGGGGCTCGGGCTGATGCTCACCGGACATCCGCTCCTGCATCACCTTCATCGAGCGGCAGGTGGGGTGGTTGTGATTGCGCCGTGGCTCAGGCTGCGGCGTCTATGAGACTGTTGCAAGGTTGTTGAGAGCTTGGAGATAGCAGATGCCTATCGCGAAGGATGTTCAACTCGGTCGCGACGTCCGAATATTCCATCCGGATCTCGTTAATCTCTATGGCTGCTCGGTCGGAGACGACACTAGGATAGGAACTTTCGTCGAAATCCAGATCGGCGCGAAAATCGGGGCGCGCTGCAAGATATCTTCACACAGCTTCATCTGTGAAGGCGTGACCATCGAGGACGAGGTTTTCATCGGGCATGGCGTGATGTTCACCAACGACAAATACCCGAGGGCAACCACTGCGGACGGCAAGCTGCAGGGACCTGCGGACTGGAAGGTGGAACGAACCCATATCGGCCGCGGGGCATCCATTGGATCCAATGCCACCATTCTTTGCGGTGTCACGATCGGCGCCGGGGCCATCGTGGGCGCCGGCTCGGTGGTGACAAAGGACGTTCCACCGCAGGCGATTGTTGCCGGCGTACCCGCGCAGGTTCGTGAACCGCGCCACGTCGCCGCGGAAGCCGCAGACCGTTAATCAAGGATTAGATTCAGCTCAAATTTCTTCGCGCGGCTATTTTCATTGCGCGATTTATATGATTTAATTTTATCTGGATTAATCATTTAATATATTTAATGGGTCCGGGCGACCCGGAGAGGATAACCGCTTGATACCTTTTCTGGACCTGAAGGCTCAGTATCGCCAGATCAAGCCACAGATCGATGCCGCGGTTGCGCGGGTCATCGACAGCACTCAATTTGTTCTGGGGCCGGACGTTGCCGCCTTCGAGGATCGCTTTGCGGCTTATTGCAACGTTGATCACTGCCGTGCGGTCAATAGCGGAACGTCGGCGTTGCATCTTGCGCTGCTCGCGGCCGACATTGGGCCGGGCGATGAGGTGATCACCGTATCGATGACGTTCGTCGCCACGACCGCAGCGATCCTGTACTGCGGCGCCAAGCCGGTGTTCGTCGACGTCGACCCGGTCTCCTGGACAATGAACCCGGCCTTGATAGAAGCCGCGATCACGCCGCGAACGAAGGCGATACTGCCTGTGCACTTGCACGGACTGATGGCGGATATGGATCCGATCATGGAGATCGCTCGCCGCCACGGGCTCGTCGTCATCGAGGACGCGGCGCAGGCTCATGGTGCGGAATACAGGGGCCGGCGCGCCGGATCCATCGGCGATCTCGGCTGCTTCAGCTTCTATCCCGGCAAGAATCTCGGAGCATACGGGGAGGGCGGAGCGGTGGTTACCAACAGCCCGGACCTCGCACGACGGATTTCGCTGCTCCGTGATTGGGGCCAGGAATCCAAATACAATCACGTTGTCGCCGGCTACAATTTCCGCATGGACGGCATTCAGGGCGCCGTGCTGAACGTCAAAATGGACCACCTCGAATCCTGGACCGACAGGCGCCGGACAGTGGCTGCGCAGTATGATTCCATGCTCGAGAAGCTTCCGTTCGAACGACCGCGAGCGCCGACCCACAGCCGGCATGTCTACCACGTCTACGCGGTAAGGCTTCCCCGGCGTGACGAGGCGCTGAAGGTGCTGCAGGAAGGCGGAATTGGTGTGGGCATTCACTATCCCGTTCCGGTTCACCTGCAGAAGGCCTACGCGAATCTTGGCTGCCGCGCAGGCGATTATCCCGTCACTGAACGGCTGGCGAGCGAATTCCTCTCGTTACCGATCTATGCGGAACTGCGGCCGGATCAGGTGGCAGAAGTCGTGGCTCGGCTGCAGAAGGCGGTACTTGCCGAGGCTGCCTAAGGCATCCCGGTCAAAGCAGCATGTCATGCACATCTGCTTTCCGAGCTCCAACAACAGGAGAGCATCTTGGCTGATCTGAAGGGTAAGCGGATTCTGGTTACGGGTGGGGCCGGTTTTATCGGCTCGCACATCATTGACCTGCTGTGCGACGAAGGGTGCCTCGAAATCGTTGCGCTTGATAACATGGTGAGAGGACGGCCCGAAAATCTTCGGCACGCCGTCTCGCGCGGTCCTGTGCGACTCGTCCACGGAGACATCCGCGACGGCAAGCTCATGGCAGCGCTGGTGCAGGCGGCCGACATCGTCTTTCATCAGGCCGCACTCCGCATCACCCATTGCGCCGCCGAGCCGCGCTTGGCCATGGAAGTCATGGTCGACGCGACGTTCGATCTGCTCGAACTGTGCGTCAAGCACAATGTCCAGAAGGTTATCGCGGCGTCCTCCGCATCGGTGTACGGCATGGCGGAGGAGTTTCCCACGACGGAGCGGCAGAATCCTTACGACAACCGTACCCTTTATGGGGCGGCTAAGGCCTTCAACGAAGGCCTGCTGCGCACCTTCAACGACATGCACGGGCTCGACTATGTCGCCTTCCGCTATTTCAATGTCTATGGCGATCGCATGGACATCCATGGCCGCTATACGGAGGTGCTGATCCGCTGGATGGAGCGGCTAGAAGCGGGCCTGCCCCCGATTATCTTCGGCGATGGTCAGCAGACCATGGATTTCGTCCACGTTCGCGATGTTGCTCGCGCCAACATTATGGGGGCGAAGGCAAAGCTCACCGATCAGGTTTTCAATGTCGCGAGCGGGACCGAGACCAGCCTGTTGCAGCTTGCTACGACCCTCGCTTCGGTGATGGGCCATCGTGGCTTGTCGCCGGAATTCGCGCCGGAGCGATCGGTCAATCCGGTGCCGCGCCGCCTGGCTTCGACAGGAAAGGCGGAGCGCCTGCTCGGCTTCCGCTCGAGTGTGCCGCTCGAACAGGGACTTGCCGATCTTGTGAAATGGTGGCGAGCCGAACGCGGATCGCTCGAGCCATCCCGCCAGAAAGAAGCGGTGGCTTCGTGATACCGATCGCACTGCCGCTGCTCGCGGGTGAGTTTGATCCATTCCGATCCGGCTAGCCATGATTTCGATCGTCGTTCCGGCCCACAACGAGAGTTCCGTGATTGCGCGGACGCTGAGCCAGTGGGTCACCAACCCGGCTTCGGACGAGATCGGCGTGGTCGTCGTTTGTAACGGGTGTACTGACGACACTGCGACCGTCGCCCGGCGCTTCAGTCCGACCGTCCATGTTGTCGAGTCGGATATCGCAGGCAAAACCCACGCGCTGAATCTGGGTGATCAAATCTCAAATGGGTTTCCTCGGATTTATGCTGACGCCGATATTGTTCTGTCGCTTGACGCCGTTCGAGCTCTGGCGAAGCGCCTCGAGCAGGGCGACGTTTTGGCGGCGGCGCCGACGGCAGATATCAATGTGACGGGCTGTTCCTGGCTGGTCCGAAAATACTACGGAATTCGGTCACGACTGCCATCTTCGCGCCAGGGAATCGGTGGGTCTGGCGTCTATGCCCTATCCGAGGCGGGGCGCAGGCGATTCGGCCAGTTTCCGGATGTCATTGCTGATGACACCTATGTTTGTCTTCAGTTCAGACCAGGAGAGCGGGCCACACTGCCCTGCGTCAGCTCCACGGTATTCCCCCCACGCACTGTGCTGCAACTGATCGCGGTCAGAACGCGTGCCTACAGGGGAATATTCGAGCTCGTCCAGCGCTTTCCCGAACTGCGCGTGAACAAAGGAGAAGCCAATAATCGGACGCTCATTGCACTGTTCAAAGAGCCGCGCTTGTGGCCCGGATTATTGGTCTATTGTTGTGTCAACATTGTTGCCCGGCGCAGGGCGACCATAGCTTCCCGAAGTGGAGCTCATCCGTGGCAACGCGATGAGACTTCTCGTGCAGCGCTAACTGCAGATTCACTCAAATGAGGGCGTAATTGGGTGTTCGCGGCACGGCAACTAATATCTTGATTCTAAATGGGCCGCCATTTAATTTGAATGTCATATTAAATCAATGAAGGTAAATCCTGTGATGCGAGGACATCGAGGCGCCCCAGTCCGACCCGACGTGGCTGCCAGGTGGTCAACGGACTGGATCAGCTCCAGGTCTTACGAGACCGAGGGCTCAGTGCACAAGCAGGAGGCGCTAGCTTCATGATCCCGATTGCCATTCCGCTTCTTGACAAGGAGGAGGCCGACGCGGCTCGCGAGGCCGTGCTATCCGGCTGGGTTTCGCAGGGGCCGCAGGTTGCCGCGTTCGAGCGGGAATTCGCTGCTCTGGTTGGTGCGCCTCATGCGTGCGCGGTCTCGAATTGCACGACGGCATTGCACGTCGCCTTGACTGCGGCAAACATCGGGCCTGGCGACGAGGTGATCACCGCAAGTCATTCCTTCATCGCAACAGCCAACTGCATCAAATATTGTGGCGCGACTCCGGTGTTCGTGGATATCGACCCGGACAGTTACAACATAGATCCGGATCGGGTAGCCGAAGCGATCACGTCGCGCACGCGTGCGATCATCGCCGTTCATCAGATGGGCATGCCCTGCGATCTCGCGGCGCTCGCTGCGTTCGCCGATCGTCATGGCCTCATCCTGATCGAAGACGCGGCCTGTGCCGCCGGCAGCGAGGTCCGGGTGAACGGCCACTGGGAGCGGATCGGCAAGCCGCACGGCCGGATCGCGTGCTTTTCGTTCCATCCTCGCAAGGTCATCACGACCGGCGAGGGTGGAATGCTCACTACCGCGGACGCGGAGCTAGATCGAAAGTTCAGACTGCTGCGCCAGCACGGCATGAGTGTGCCGGACACAGTGCGCCATGGCTCCGCGCAAGTGATTTTCGAAGACTATCTGATGGTGGGCTTCAATTACCGCATGACCGATATCCAGGCCTCGGTTGGCCGCAAGCAACTTGAGCGGCTCTCCGAGCTTGTCGCGCGCCGTCGCTCGCTTGCCTCCCGCTACACGGAACTGCTCGGTAACATCGAGGGATTGATCTTGCCTTTCGAACCGCAGTGGGCTCGTTCAAACTGGCAGAGCTACTGCGTCAGACTGCCGGATCGCGTGGATCAGAAGGTGCTGATGCAGCGATTCCTTGATCAGGGAATTGCAACTCGACGCGGCATCATGTGTGCGCATCGCGAGCGACCCTACTCGAATGACAAGCGGCCTCACGACCTTCGGCAATCGGAGCTTGCGCAGGATCACTCGATCCTGCTGCCGCTCTACGCCCAGATGACTGAGGAGAATCAGGTGCTGATTGCGGAGACGTTGAAGAAAGAACTTCAAGTCTAAACAGATCGTGTCGATGTCGCGAGCCGGCAGTTGCGCTGGTGACGCCGATCATTTCGGTTGGGCTCAGGGAATCAGGCGCATGGCCAAAGTCGATATCGTTGTACCCTGTTACAATTATGGGCGGTTCCTTGAAGCCTGCGTGGGGAGCGTTCTCAGGCAGTCCGTCGCAGATCTTCGCGTGCTGATCATCGATGACGCTTCGTCCGATAATTCGCTCTCGGTGGCGAGAAAGTTGGCGCGAGACGACCCTCGAGTGACCGTGGTCGCGCACGAGCGGAACAAGGGGCATATCGGCACATACAATGAGGGAATTGCCTGGGCCTCCGCCGATTACTTCCTTCTGTTGTCTGCGGATGATCTGCTGGTCGCCGGCGCACTCGAACGCGCCGTCGAAATCATGGACAAAAATCCGGACGTTGTTCTCACGCATGGCGAATGCGTCAGTTGGAACGATGATTCGCCGATCCCGAATATCGAACCGACGCAAGACTACACGTGGGCTCGCCAGGATCTCCTGGAAGAGATGTGTGCGATTGCGACGAACTTTGTTTGGACGCCGACCGCTATTGCGCGAACGAGTACGCAAAAAGCAATCGGCGGCTATCGAGCATCGTTGCCGCACAGCGGCGATATGGAGATGTGGCTTCGTTTCGCGGCGAGCGGTTCGGTGGCGCGCATCGATGCGGTGCAGGCAATCTATCGAAGGCACTCAACTGCAATGTCTAACGCGTACTTTGCCGAGATAATATCCGACTATCGACAGTGTCAACTTGCGTTTGAGAGCTTCTTCGATGAATACGGGGATCGTCTCGGCACCTCGCGTGACTTGAAAGGCTTAGCTCGTCATGCATTGGCCGAGCGAATATTCCAGCGCGGGATCGCGCTGCTGCGACGGGGCCGCCTTAATGACGGCCTCCGCCTCATGCGCGAGGCGATGGCTATGGATCGCCGGCTGCGTTACTTGCCTCCGCTCTGGCGGTTGCTGAAGATTCCGGGCGAGGGCGGCCGTCAATGGGCTTTGTCAGTTATCAGAAGGACGCCGGGCAAGCTATTGGGGTGGGCATCGCAATCGCCGAAGAGTCAGCATCAACCCGAGGTCGATAGCAGTCATTTCTCCTCCGGGAACCATGTAGGTCATTAGATGGACTCAAAACGGATACGAGGTCCAATCGTCCTCGCTTGTGACAGGCGTTACGCCATGCCACTCGCGACGACCCTGCGGTCGATTGTGGAAACGGATAGAAGCGGCGAACCGCTCGAGTTTCATGTGCTTGCCGACGGGCTTTCCGAGCGTGTTCGAAGGAGGATATTGGACTCCCTTCCGCATGGTTCTGCGTCGATCCGATGGATCGAGGTGGACTTGGGAATGTTCCAGGAGTTCTCGACGATTAGTTACATTTCAAAAATCACCTACGCCCGATTCCTCATTCCGCGTATTTTCCCGGATACGGTCTCCAAGGTATTGTATCTGGACTGCGATCTTCTCGCTCTTGATGATCTGCAGGCGCTCTGGGCAACAGATCTGGAGGGAAGTGTTCTTGGCGCGGTTCTGGACGGTCTCGATTCTCAGCTGAAAAATCAAACCGTTCGCCTACCGGTACCTCGCGTGCGAGATTACTTTAACGCCGGTGTACTTCTGATAGACCTGCACCAATGGCGAAAGGCGCAAATCGTCGAAACAGCGTTAGAATATCTCAAGCGCTGTCCTGGATCGCCCTACTCGGATCAAGACGCATTGAATGTTGCGTGCGATGGCCTTTGGAAAAAGCTCGATTCCCGATGGAACTATCTAGCTTACAACGAGAAGCTCGACGTCTCTGAATTAGCAGGCGAGTACAAGCCCAACATAGTTCATTTCACGACCTGGAACAAACCTTGGAGAGCTGGCGTTCCAAACGCGAATGCCGCGTTGTACGACTCGTTTCGAAGCCGCACGCGGTTCCCCCGCAACTCCATGGACAGAATGGAAGCTACGCTGCGTATCGGTTGGTCCCACATAAAGGGCTTCCAGAAGGCGAGACAAGGCAAATCAACTCGCTCGGACGCTATGGTCGATCGTCAGGCTGATCAGAGTAGCTTCAAATAATCGAACAGTTTCTTCCTTTAATCATTCGACCGCGAGGTTGGCCGGTGGCAGTCACCCCCAAAGATCCGCCTCTGATCTGGGTGACATTTGAGGTCGGAGGGGCAGGGGTTTGCGATTCGGGCCATCCAGCCTAAGCAGCGGTCAACAGGAAAGCTGCCTGATCTCCCTGTTGTTCGATATTCAGCTTTGCCGCTCGCTTGGCAAACCCTCTCAACTCATGACGGCTAAACACATCCCTTGGCCCGGATGATGTGAGCGGCTTAGACTTCCGGTACATTTCGCTTCCCCAGAACTGAAACGCAGTAGAATCATCAATCGATTGTCTGACAGACAGGCCGCAGCGCTCCGCCAACGCGCTCATTCCCTTGCGAGAGGGAATCACAATGTGGCGTGGCGCATCCAGTTGCACCCAATTCGGGCCGTACTCCGTCCATGCTTGCGAGGACGAAGTTGGGATGCGAACCAGAATGCGGCCCCCGGGCGCAAGCAGCTTTCTTGCATCGCCAAGACTTTGGCCCGGATCAGGGACGTGCTCTAACGAGTGATTGAACATGATGAAATCAAACTCGCCCGACATGCTTTGAAGATCCGATTTGTGAATCGTCACGGCTCCTGATGTCGGCTTGGAAATGTAGGGGTCTACTCCAGTAAGGTTCTTGAACCCTGCGGCAGACATTCTATGAAGAAGTTTCCCGGACCCGCAGCCAACGTCCAGCACCCGAGAGCTAGGATCAATCTTAAAATCTCCGATGACCCCCACGATGGGATCGTACCTCACAAAGGACGCTACGGCCCCCAGTATGCTTTTGATGCCGAGTGCATGCGCATCCCTGATTGCGATGACCCGCGAATTTCGCGAAGGCTTGGCGAATGAATAATACCCGTCAGGGTAAAAGCGACCCTCATCTGCGACATCCGCCAGGCGCTGGATCGTCCCACAATCAATACATTCCTGGTATTCAAACCGCTCTCCTGTACCAAACATCATCTCGGTAAATACGTGGCGGCGATGTTCGCGGTCTGACAAGCAAGCTTTACAAATCATCTCAAGTACCTAGCCACTCCAGGGGTTCGAATCCGGCTCAGCCAGCATCGGAGAAGCCGTAACGGGTGTAGTGGTTGTCGCAATAATGGTCGCGGTGAAATTGACGAGTTCTCCAATGCCGCAGCCTTCGGCCTGGTCGCTCTGCCCAGCCCCGTTGATCGGAGCACGGGTCCTGTCACTTTGCAGCCTATTCATCTGAAGGTGCTCGCTCGCTCCACCTGTCGATCTCCCCGGGTCGTGGCCCGCACCATGACGTTCACCGGGGTGCCGATTAACGCTCCGGCTGAGGTTTGTTGCATTATAATAATATATTGGATAAAATCGGCGTTGTCCAAATTAAATAGTGGCTGGTTAATTTGGCTAATGTATTGAAGACAAAATACTGGACTTGACTGACCGGGAGCTTTTCATGACGTCCCAAGCACATCCGCCCAAAGTCGAAGGGGTGCCTGAAGGTCCCCTCGTCACGGTCGTGATGTCCGTTTACAACGCAGGGGAATATCTACGGCCGTCGCTGCTGAGCATAATCGATCAGACGTATAAAAATCTGGAGATCCTCGTTATCGACGATGGCAGCACGGACGGCTGCTTCGACTCAGTTCAAGACTTGCTAGTGGACGAGCGTGTCCGTGTGATCCACCAGGCAAATTCGACCAAGCCTGTGGCTGTCAATCGGGCGCTCGATCAGATTCGCGGCGAGTTTTACGCAATTCAAGACGCGGATGACATCAGTCATCCAGCGCGAATTGAAAGACAGGTTCGTGCGCTGCTCAACAAGCCGCGTTTGGCTGCCGTATTCTGCGGTAACGAGCTTATCATTAACGGGAAATTCATGGCGCCCGTGTTTGCGCCGCAAAGCGAGGACGACTGCCAGTCTGAGATTCGAGCCTTTCGAATGCCTGCCCTTGATCCGACAGGAATGTTTCGAATGTCATTGGTCGGGGACATGCGGTTCGAGCCCTCGTTGAAGGTTGCTGAGACCTACGACTATATATTGAGAATTGGGGAAATATATCCGATGACCGTGTTGGGCGAGTGCCTTTACGCGTATCGCATCCTTCCCAATTCA
This sequence comes from Bradyrhizobium sp. Arg237L, assembly GCF_029990105.1. Classification (NCBI taxonomy): domain Bacteria; kingdom Pseudomonadati; phylum Pseudomonadota; class Alphaproteobacteria; order Hyphomicrobiales; family Nitrobacteraceae; genus Bradyrhizobium; species Bradyrhizobium sp. Arg237L. Next base: position 198,120 of record NZ_JAQMIL010000001.1, read on the forward strand.
CTCACCCGGCGTGCGCCAACGTGGCGCAGGCAGTTCGAGGCTGCGGCATTCAAGCGAGCGTGCGAGCGGCGAGGTGTACGGTTCGAGCCAGAATGCGAGGATAGCAGCCACAGCTCTCGTAACAGTTTGCTGGACAACAACATCGCCGCCCATTTTATGAGAAGCGTGTTGGATTTTCGTCGGTCAAACCGTCGCCTTTCGGCGTTGAGGACGGGTTGGCAATGTGCTTGTTTGCATCCCGCGGATCCGCACTACTACAAGGCGCTTGTTTACGCGCTGATTTCACCCACCGTAGCGAGGCGCCTGCGTCGTAACTTCCAGGCTATTCCTTTGGAGACGACGAAATGATGCGCGTCTTCGGACGGAACGGTCGCTTTACGCGGCGCCTCAATTTTGAGCGCTGCTTCTTTTTTGCGGAACGTCTTCGGCATTGGGGGTATTCACGTTGAACCGCAGAAGCTTAGAATTGGATTCGGGTTTTCAACTTGCCTATCTGCAGGATCGGCAGCTGAGTTCAGTCAGGCGTGCGGCAAGCGGCTCGCACTCGCGTACCGAGCTATATCTCAAAGTATTACTGGTCGCGATTTTTCTGCCCGAGGGCCTGTCTTTCTTCGTCGGTGATTTTCGCCTCTCGGTCGCTCGAGTTCTGATTTTTGTTTCCTCCATCGCGGCGATATCGCGACTCTCAAGCGCGCGAGCTGTAGTCTGCGTGCCATCAGATATTTTGGCCCCGGTTGCGGGCGTTTGGATGATGTTTGCCGCCACCATCACAGGTGGTCTTACGGGCCTTAAAGGGGCGGGAATAGACGCAATTGTATTCACTGGCGGATATCTGACGTTCCGGTATCTCACTCCTGGCGATAGTTCCGTGCGACTCGCACGCTTCTCCTGCATGCTGGCAGTTCTGATTGTCTGTATCGCGCTTCTCGACCCTTTGAATGATAAACTGTTCACCTATGAATTCATCAAAGGCATTACTGGTTATGTGAAATTCAGCTATGAAGGCGCATTAGCGACGAAGGCCGAGACCTTGTATAGGGAAGGGGTCATTCGCGCCATGGGGCCGCTGGAGCATTCGATATTATTCGGCGCTATTTGCGCTTGGTTTGGGACCGTGGCCTTGATTACGTTTAGGTCCCAGGTATTTGGCTGGGCTGTTGCAGGTATTGCGCTCATCGGTGTGTTGTTTTCGCAGGCGCGGAGTCCGTTGCTGGCTTATCTGATCGGATTTGCGCTCGCGATGTTCTATGTTGCAACCCCTCGCTTCACGGCTCGATGGAAGTTGGTCGGACTGTGTGTGACTGCCATAGTCGTTACTGTTTTCACTTTCTCTGGCAACCCTGTCGTAACGCTTGTACGCCTTTGCGGAGTAAGCCCGGAGGCGGCCTGGTACCGTCAAGCGATCTGGCAGGTTGGGGGGCGTGTCGTACTCGGTTCGCCGATCTTCGGAATTGGTGCGAACGGCGACTGGGATTGGCAATCCAACGGCGCGCTTTTGAGTGAGAGTGTGGATGCCTTTTGGCTTGCTAATGCAATGGCGTATGGAATTCCCGGAAGCATATTAGTTCTTTTGACGATTGTGGGCGCATGCTGGCTTGGTTCGATCGATAAATCGCGTCACCTTACTCCGGAAGAAGGACGGCTGTCGGTCGCGCTCGGAGTTGTCATAACAACCATCGTTTTTCTGGGGTTTATGGTGCACTTTTGGGGCATCTGTTTGATCCTTATCGCTGTCTTTGCTGGGATGCGAGCGAACCTCGCGGAAACCGCCATCCTGCGTGATAGAGCCGCACGAGCGGCGGAAACATGGGTGTGATCGATGACCGGAGATGTTTGACTGCGAGGTCATGGCGCCGTGCCAAGCGGAGGAGCCCGCGGAGCGGATCGTTATGTCGCCGGCAATCAAATTAAATAAATTAGATAATTATTGAAATGTCTGATAGTTAATATTTAATGCTCCGGAGATTCTAGTCGTTGAATCAGCGCGGAAGACGCGGAAGAGTGGAGCGCACCTTTTCGAAGAGTGCCATGATTGCTTTTGGCACAATCTGCCGGTTGCGCCGTGTGTAAGGGAATGAAATGAATCAGCGCCACCTTTCCGGCAGCCAGGCAGCGCGGCGGATCGCCTTCGCCACGATCGGCGACGCAAGCGAGGTCAGGTTCTGGTCCGGCACCCCGTTTCACATGTCGAGATCGCTCGCAAATGAAGGTCATGAGGTGGTCCATATCGGTCCCCTGAATGCACCGATCCTGCCTCTTTACAAGACGTATTCCAGACTTTGCCGCACCTTTCATAGGCCGGGCCTCTCCCCATTCCATGCGGGGCCTGTTGTTGCGCAGTATGCAGCGGACGCAGCACGCAAGATCCGCGCCGTGTCGCCCGATATCGTCTTCGCACCCGCCGGGTCCAACTTCGCCTGGAATGTGCCTGAGGGCGTTCCCCTCGTCTATGCATCCGACGCGACCTTTCGGCTTGTCGAGAACTATCATCCCAACTATCGGAGCTTGTCACCCACCGCTCGAGAAACTGCTGAACGCCTGGAACGCGACACAATCGCGCGCGCGGATCTGGTCCTCTACCCGTCGGAATGGGCCGCCGAATCTGCGATTAGGGACTACGGCGTTGACCGTGCGCGGGTCCATGTCATTCCTTGGGGAGCCAACCTCGAGGAAGCGCCGGATCGTGCCTCTGTGCTTGGCTGCCGCAAGCCGGGTCCGTGCCGGCTCCTCTTCATCGGTGCCAACTGGAAAGAGAAAGGCGCGGACATCGCGGTCGGAACTCTCGCTGAGCTAAGGGGCAGGGGCGTCGACGCGGAGCTCGTGATCTGCGGATGCACTCCGCCCAAGCCTGTCACCCAGGAGGGCCTGACGATCATTCCTTTCCTCAATAAGAACGATCGCGAGCAGCGCAACCGGCTGGATCAACTCTATCGCGACGCGGATTTCTTTCTGCTACCGACCCGGGCAGATTGCTACGGCATCGTGTTCTGCGAGGCGGCGGCCCACGGCGTACCGAGCATCGCGCCGGCAACGGGTGGCGTGCCCGGCGCTATCCGCGATGGGGAGACAGGCATCTTGCTGCCACCGGATGCGACGAAGGAGGACTATGCGACGGTCATCTCCGAGATCTTTGCGAACCCGGACCGGCTGGCACGCCTGAGACAATCGAGCCGCGACGCTTTCGAAGTTCGGCTGAACTGGCGGGCCTGGAGCCGGCGTGTCTCAGATCTGATACAAACTCTATGATTGTCCTGAACTATCACGAGCTGGTGGAAGCGTCGCCTTCGAATGCGTGGTGCCTGACGCATGAAACATTCGATGCACATCTCGCGCTTTGCAAGGACAGGCTGGTTTCGCCCCAGTGGTTTCTGGAGCATTGCCCCAATCCGAAAGCCAGTCGCACCGGTTCGGTCCTGCTAACCTTCGACGATGGATTTCTTTCGGACTATACGCATGTCTATGCGCGTTACGTGAAGACTGGTCGCATTCCGGGTTTCATGTCCTTTATCCCGGTGGATTTTGTGGGCTCGCCGGGACGTATGAGCTGGGAGATGATTGAGGAACTTGGCAGGAACGGCGTTGCGATCGGCTCACATGGCATGGCCCACGTCGATTTGACCACTGTCTCGGATGTCGAACTCAGTCGCGAGCTCACGGTATCGAAATCGATGCTGGAGGATCGGCTCGGGCAACAGGTTACTCTCTTCGCCTTCCCATACGGGCGCTTTTCCCGGCGCGTGTGGGACGCGGCTCTGAAGGCCGGCTACACGCACCTCTTTACGATCCAGCTTGGGTATCATCGAGGGTTCGAACCTTTTCTCTATTCCCGCCTTTGTCTGACGAACCGCATGGATGCGGACTACATGCGCCAGCACGTGCGCGATCCGGATGCGATGCGTGGCGTTGCCTGGAGGGTCAGCACAAGGCTGGGGCTCTATCGCCAACTGATGCGCTGGCGGCATCGATAAGTCGGTTAGTAGGATACTTTGATCGACGAGCCGTGCCAAAGCCGGCCAATGACAAAGACAATCAATTTGACTCGGTCAGGCTTGCCGGGAGGGGGGACGCGGAATCGTGGTTCTTTGGCGCCGGAGAGACCTTATTTGATTTGAAAAGAGCGTCGTACGCCGCAATCAATTTCGGCTCTTCATGCTCCCACGACAACTCGTCGCGCACACGCTTGCGTCCATACATGCCCATCTCGCGGCGACGATCTGGGTCGTCGATGAGTTCGAGGATCTTGTCACCAAAATCGGCCGTGTCGGGGTTGCGCGCATAGAGAGAAGCAGACTGGGCCGACACCCGTCCTTCGACTAGATCGAACTGCACGATTGGCTTGCCGAGCGCCATATACTCCATGATCTTGTTCATGGTCGACATGTCATTCATCGCGTTGGGACGATCCGGATTGACGCAGACGTCTGCGGTCGAAAGCACCTTGAACAGCGTCGTGTCGTCGACCCTGCCAGTGAAAGTGACAAATTCCGAAAGTCGCATCCGCGCACATGCGTCTTTGAGCTGCTCCAGGCTTGGCCCTGCGCCCATGATAACGAACTGGACGTCGGTACGTTGACATGTGGACGTAATGTGCCTGACCGCCTCTAGCAGAAGGTCAATGCCTTCCTGCTCCCCGATCACGCCGACATAGGCGACCAGATGTGACCGGCCATTGCGCCATGTGTCATCGGGGGCGAGCTCACGCACGCGCGCAAGATTTGGCCCTGAGCGGACGACAAACACGCGATCGGGTTCCATCTTGCCGCGCTGGACAGCGACATTGGCGTAAGACCGGTTGGTGGCGATGGAAATGTCAGCCAGGCCGAAAGTCAGGCGCTCGAGAAAGACAAGCGCCTTCCACATCAGCCCGCGATGTCCAAATTTTGCCTCGAACAGCTCGGGGTTCAGATCATGATGGTCGAATACGAACTTCTTGCCGAACAGGTACTTGTAAAAGGTCCCGACCAGGAAAATGAGATCTGGCGGATTGCAGGCGTGAATGACATCGAAGCCACGCCCCCAAAACACCTTGAGCGAATAGGCGAACTCCCACCATAGCGCGCTGCTGTATTCGGCAAGATAGCCGAGCTTGCCCTTGGCCTCGATTGGTAGCGGATGGCGGTAGACATCGATGCCGTCGATCGATTCGAACGGAGTTTCTGCGAACGGACCACGGGGACAGATCACGGAGACCTCGTAACCCGCCCTGTGCAATGATTGCGCCTCCGCCCAGACCCGGCGATCAAACGGAACGGGGAGATTTTCAACAATGATCAGAATTCTCCGCCGGCGTACGTTGCGCGTGGCCTCAACGACCGATGCCAGTGTCATGATCGCTGTCCCGGCGACTTACCAACAAATGCCGCGATAGTCGTCTGCGGTCTGCTTTTCAGGCGAAATGCGTACAAGATCGATGATTACTTTGTCGTGGCCGTTCAAGACCAATGAGTTCTTCAGAAACTCCTTACGGTTCCCCACGACGAGAACGTCGGCAAAGGCGGCGACGTCGCTCATTTTCTCCCGAAGCAGACAGGCAATGTGCGGCAGGCGACTCGTCAGGTGATCCCGGTTGACCCCCGTGAGCTGAGACAGGCGAACGTTCGAGTCATAGATCGCGAGCTCATAGCCGCGACCAATCAACCGTTCCGCAATCTCGAGCATCGGACTGTAGCGCAGATCGTCCGTGTCCGGCTTGAAGCTCAGCCCGACGAGCCCGATACGCCGTTTTCCGGTCGCAGCAACAAGTCGGAAAGCGCTGCGAATTTGGTTCTCGTTCGCCTGCAGCACGGCGTCGAGCAGGGGCGTGTCAACGTCGACATTTCGTCCTGCATAGCGCAAAGCGCTCACGTCTTTTGGCAAGCAGGACCCGCCAAATGCAAACCCTGGTTTGAGGTATGCCGGCGAGATATTTAGCTTCTTGTCGGCAACCAGGACGTTCATGACTTCGTGGCTGTCGACGCCCATCGCCTTGCAAAGCAATCCCATCTCGTTCGCGAAGCTGATTTTGGTCGCGTGCCAGGCATTGTTCGCATATTTGACCGCCTCGGCGGCACGAATTGACAGGACCAGAGGCGTTACCGCGAATCGCTCGTGAATTTCCATGAGCCGCCGAAGCGTAAGCGGATCATCGTCGACGCCAATTACAATGGTTCCAGGATCATCGTAGTCGGCTATAGCCGTTCCCTCCCGCAGAAACTCGGGCAGATAGGCGACTCCGAAATCTTGCCCCGCTTTCTTGCCAGACGACCGCTCCAGAATGGGTATGACTACGTTTTCCATCGTGCCCGGCAGCATCGTCGAGCGCATGACAACGGAATGGAAGTTTGTGGTCTTGCGGATACTTTCTCCAATTTCCTGCGCCACCCGCGTCAGGAATGATGTTTCCAGTGATCCGTTCTCCTGCGAGGGGGTTCCAACGCAGACCAATGAAATGTCCGTCGACGAGACGGCAGCCGAAGAATCGGTGGTTGCCTTGAGGCGGCCAGCGCTGACACCGGAGCCAATGCTTTCAGCGAGCTTTGGCTCTATGATTGGCGATAGTCCACGGTTCAGGACGTTGACCTTGTCCTGATTGACATCGACCGCCACGACGTCATGTCCGTCGCGTGCAAGACAGGCTGCCGATACTGTGCCGACATAGCCGATCCCGAAGACGCAAATCCTGTACTTGCTCGCGCTGTCTACGCGAACCTTTTCTTTCTTGTCCAGAATTGAGCTGTCCCATGCCGGGCGGGACGGACTGTGAACGAGCGCATCCATGTCTAATCTCTTGGCTTTTAATGGGACCAATTTAAATGCCAAAAAACTATATTTAAATATAATGGGAAATCAACCCAAATTTAATGTCGTATTAAATATTTAAAAGGGGGGCTTGGGCAAGTGGTAAACCCTGACCGGGGCGGGGTTTTTCGCGGCAGCTCCAATCCGATGGTTGTGCGTCGGCTTCATAGCCACACAACATTTGCTCTTGTCGGCAGGCGGCGTGGAGCAGGATTGTCGCTAGACAAAAGGCAGTAGATTTGGGTCGGGCCTCGCCCGCACCACTAGGTGGCCGCTATCGCGCCTCCGCTGTGCCGAGTCGGCGCGCGTGAACGCTTGTTTGGGCATCAGCGTCATCGAATTCGATGTCAACCGCAGCGATGCCGCTACGCGCTTGCTTCTAGGAAGCGCGGCGGCGCTCCGATGTGATAGCCTCGCCCCGGCATCCTTGTCTGCGCGGTCTAGGTGTGGGGCGCTCCTTACGTCTTGCCCATCTTGCTGATTGGTAGCGGGATTGTGGATCCCGACCGTCCGCGCCAAGCATTTAGTGCGTTTCGCGCCCGCAAACCGGCGAGAGGTCGATCCGTTCCCGTCACCGCGGTGGGTACGCAGCTGGCCGCGGGATGGGGTTTCCGAGGACGAGCCGATCGCCTTCCCAACTAGCCCAGCGCACGTTCTCCCACTGCGCGATGTTGACGCGGCGACCTTTGACCACGTCGAACAGGAATGCCCTGTAACGGAACGAACCACGCACGAAGTATACGTTCTTCAGGCTCACCGAAGAGCCGCCGTCTGCCGGGATACGAAGTCCGAAAGTGCCGCCCTCGAACAATACGTTCTCGAAGACGTGTGAGCCTCGCCAATCATCGGCCGACCAGTAACCCGCGGTCGTGGCTCCGGCCATCTTGAACGTCGAGTTCTTGACCGTGACCGTGCCCGTGGAACCTGGGGCATAGCACTGCAATCCATCCGCATGGTCATTCTCGACCCCCGTAGCCTCGATATAGACCCACGTCAGATTGATATTGCCGCTCTTGCAGCGAACGCCTTCTCGCGACTGAATACGAACCCGCGTGAGGCTACAGGAGCCAAGGCACGTGATCGTCGGGTCTCCTGAGTTCTCAATGATCGACAGGTCTGTTCGGGAGGAGTCCGGCGGCAAGGCGATATTGGTCTTGCCGCTCGTGACGTTGGCATAGACGGGGTCGTTGAAGCTCAGCGGGACGTCGGCAGAGCTCGGTACCGGATCAGGCGAGGGATGAGGCGTGGGGCCGGGCGTCGGGGCAGGAGCGGCCACCCCGCGCTCCTCTGCGGTCAGACGATAGCCGTCCGCGGGCATCTCGGAGAGAGGCTCCGGAGCTCCCAAGGCGCGCTTATTGCAAGCGTCCTCCGCCTTATCAGCCAGTGTGTGGCTCGAGAGTATCGCGCTCGACGAATCTCGGCACATCGACTGTGCAGCCTCAGCCCGCGTCGATGTGACAGTCGGTTGGGCAATAACTGCCCCGGCCGGCAATAACGCCAGCGTCATCAGGTACCGCATGGGACGCTCCTAAAGCGGAATTTCCGCCGAATCTCTGCACCTCCGTCTAGCCCGGATATCTCGCAGCAGATAGGCGCATCGAAGTGCCAAGACGGCGACGCGTTATCACAAGATAGCCGATGTTCCGGCCGCTATCGAGGCCCTGTTCGTGCGGTTTTTCTGTTGCCGCCAGCAGATTTGGAGTTGCTGGCTGCACAGGTGGATCGGGAGCGAGCCGAAGGCGGCGATCCAGCCGCCCATTGCACCTGCAACCCGTTTCGCCGTTGCCAGGATGCTGGTTCTAATCGGCTAATTTATCAATGAGACTTTGAACATCAGCGTGATGCGCAACAACGGACACAGGCGCGAGATGCCGCGCGCCACATGCGGGATCCAACCGGGAAATTTCACAAGTCGGTTCGGCTTGGGGTACACTGCGCACAGCAGATCATCTCCGCCTTCGTTGAAGAACAACGTCTCGCCCGCCCAGTCCGGGTGCCAATGCAGATGTGGATAATAGAGCAGCGTATAATGCTCGGGCCCGATCGAGTCCTTGTGCACCCCGCCTTCGGCACCGGACGGATAACCGTTGGCGTAGCAGCGCAGCAGCCGCGACCGGCCGCGCACTTTCTGCCACATCGCCTCAACCAGCGGGTATTGGCTCAGCTCCTGCTCGGCCTGCGTATGTCGATCCAGCCCAGCGGTTGGCACCTCCCAGAACCCGGCGAAGTGCTTGAACCAGTAACGGCTGGCGTCGTTGCCCATATGTGAACGCGCGCCGTAGCCCCAACCGGGAGCCTGCAAGAACTCATACATCTGCTCTTGCTCGACCTTGTTCAGATAGTTGTCTATCACTTCCACATCTGCGGCGCTGTACTGGCGCTGACTCGCGGAGGGTTGGCGTTGGATTGCTGTTGGCGTCGCTGACATTGTTTCATCCGATGACATTAATCGCACCTCGCAGCCCGATGAACCTATAGGTGGGCATCTGTCTTAGGATTGGGGTTGTCCATAGGCCGAAACATGATGAATATGTGGCTGGTAGGTTAGTGCATTTTGGCGTTGCCGTCAGAGAATTTCTGGGACTGGGTCTGTCGGAGGCTGCGTTCGAACACGCGCAGGTCTTTAGTGGGCGACGGTCATTCGTCAGCGTCGACAGCAAATGAGAAGGTGTCCGGGCTATGTCGACCGCTAGCGTCAAACTTGCTGTCATCATCGTCTCATACTGCAATGCCGATGATGTCGATCGTTGCTTGAAGTCACTCGCTCGTTCGGATTGGGATCACTTTGAGGTCTTCATTTGCGAAAATGGCGGGGAAGCAGCCTACGGGAGATTACTGGCTGCGCTCGTGGGGTCGGATCGAACGTTGCAACGAATTTCCGATGCGTCGGACACTCTTGACCAGCCACAGAAACGAGTGGTGTCGGTAGCGAAATGCCGATTTCAGAATCGCGCGAATGTCGTCCGAGTTGGGCTCGCGACCGAAAATCTCGGTTACGGAGGCGGCGTCAACGCGTGGCTAGAGCCACTACTCGGCGTCCCCGACTGGGGGTCAGTGCTTGTCCTTAATCCCGATACCGAAGTGGATAGCCGTAGCCTGTCGGAATTAATTGCCAAGTCTGCCGAGGGATTCGGCATGGTTGGCGGAAGCCTGGTTTTCGACAACAGCCCCGACAAGGTCATCAACTACGGATTGCATTGGTCCCGTGTGACGGGCCGCGTCGTCGCCGTAGGAAGGAATGCGCCAGCGGGTAGCGCACCATCGGCCGAGGACCTTGGCAGGATCGATGCCGTAAGCGGCGCGTGTGTTCTGGTAACGCGAGCGTTCGTCGAAGACGTCGGTCTCATGGCCGAGGACTACTTCCTCTATATGGAAGACCTCGATTGGGGACGCCGGCGGGGAAAGCACCGCATTGGCTTCGCGAGCAAAGCTGTCGTTCGCCACATTGGGGGAACGACCATCGGATCTGCCGTTGCCCCCGAGAAGCGCTCGCATCTCTCGATCTATCTGTCTGCCCGCAACAGCATTCTCTATGCTCGGCGCTTTGCGGGATGGCGCTGGATCTGCCATTTCGGAGTCGGGCTGTTGTTTGCAGCGCGATATATGCTCAAAGGCTCCTTGTCGGCCGGAAGAGTTGCTTTCGTGGGCTTGCTGGACGGCGCAAAGGGCAAGACGGGGCGGCCGGACGCCGCGCCCGGGCCGCAACAGCTCGGTTGATCGGCGCGCCGATCCCAATCAGGTCTAAGCACACGCCATTGGTTTGAACTTGCCCGGATGGCGGAGGGGGCGCCGGCATGTCAACTGTCCCCTCCAATACCGCCCCAACGGCAATCGACCCGAAAATCGACACGAGTATGTTCTTGATTTTGGCGGGCGAAATGCGCGTTTCAATATCCGTATTTTCCAACCGGTGAGCGTATCACCCCGGTATCCGACGGCAGATTCATCGATCCTCGACGGTTCGACTATTTAATCGTTTTTGTCCGCAAGATAATATTGACGGGGCGGGCTGATTCGGGCGGCCCCAGTATTCCCCAGCATGTGTTGAGGCTCGCCGTCGCAGCACTATGAAGCGAGCGCCGCGTGAAGATCAAACCGTTCTTGCGGCTATTTGGTCGTATTAAACGCCGTGATCTTATTAAATGCCTTGATGCGAAATTTACTCTGCGCAAGAACTGCCCGAAGCCGGCGTTTTTTCGCAATGCAATTAACTGCGCAGAAATTGTCGCTCCTTACCTTGAGGTCAACGTTGCGGTGCTGAGAACACCGGATTTATTCTTCTTGTGGTTTTTCGAGCACACTGAGACTTTGACCAGGGTAGCTAAGAAATCACCTTGGGTGGGCCGTCATGTCGTCCCAAAAAAGCCTCTGCCAACGACCAAGACGCATACCCGGGCGCTGCGCTAGCAGAGCTGCACTTGGGGTATCGTCGCTCGGGACAAAATTGGGCGCGTGCCTGGGACAAACTAGATAGGCACTATTAGGAGAGAACTAGATGGTATCCATTCCGCTGAGCTGGAATGACCCGATGTTTAACAGCGTCACTAATATCAATGGCGCTTCGGTTGCACAGGGCGGGACGCTTTCGAATAAGAGTATCAGCGACATGTCCAGCGGCGATGCGTCGGTCGGAGGCACGGGCTCGTTCAACCTCGACACCGTCCGCATTGATTCAAGGGAAGGCGTGCGCGTTGGGACCGGCGGCGACTTCAACATCAATAACTCGTATATCGAAACAACCGGACTGGCGGGCGATCACGCCGATGGTATTCAGGCCTATGCCCCCGGGGCCAGCGGGAATATCACCGTCACAAATTCATCTATTGTGTCCCACAACAACTCAAATGCGACCGCTGGAATTTGGATTGCGGATAATTATGGCGGGTCGCTCACGCTGGACAATGTGATGTTCGAGGGCGGTCCGTATGGACTGCGTATTGCCGCCGATGATCAAGATATCACGGTAGCTCTCAAGGACGTGTATTTTGTGGGACCCTTTGGTGGTGGCCCGCTACTCTTTCAGCAAGTGAATGCGAAAATACACATCACTCAGTGGGAAAACGTACGCACCGCGACGATCGTGAATGGTCAACTCGTTCCGGGCGATCTCATCCCGGCGCCTTTGCCGGTGGAAGGCGGCGGCGCTCCGAGCACGCCTCCGAGCAACCCTCTGGACGCGCCGGTGATCGCTTCATACTCGAACGACACAGGAAAAGTCGGCGACGGTATTACCAGCGACAACACGCTTCAGTTGAAGGGGACCGCTGCGGCAAATAGCACCATCAAGATCTTCGACGGCACGAAGCAGATCGGTACGACCACTGCGAATGCGAGCGGGGGTTGGGAGTATATTACGTCGGTGCTGACCAACGCCCAGCACGTGCTGAAGGCAACGGCCACCAACACGAGCGGCCAGACCAGCGCCGCTTCTGCCGCGCTTACGGTGACGGTCGACAATATTGCTCCGACTGCCCCGGCCGTGAAGAGCGATTCGGTCGTCGACACGAACAAGGTGCTGTTGTCCGGCACCGCCGAGGCGGGCAGCACGATCAAGGTCTATGAGGGGACGAACCTGGTCGGTACCGGGACGACGGCCGCGAATGGTACCTGGAGCATCACCACTAGCGCCATGTCGACCGGATCTCATACGCTGACGACCACGGCGACGGACGTTGCCGGCAATGTCAGTGCTGCCTCGCAGGTGGTCGATCCGGTGATCGGTGGCCCGACGACGACGCCGCCGACCCAGCCTTCCGCGACGCCGAAGATTGTCTCCTTCTCGAACGACAGCGGCAAGGCCGGAGACAACATCACCAACGACAACACGCTGACGCTCAAGGGCACCGCCCAGGCCAATGCCACGGTCAAGGTGTTCGATGGCAACACTCAGGTCGGGTCCATCAAGGCCGACGCCAGCGGCAACTGGAGCCTGACGACTGCGGCGCTGAAGGACGGTGCTCACAGCTTGACCGCCACCGGCACCGATTCGTCCGGGAAAGCCAGCGCGACGTCCACAGCGCTCGCCGTCACCATCGATACCACGGCGCCGACCGCGCCGGCGTTGAAGGCGAACTCTGTTGTCGATACCAGCCACGTGCAGTTGTCTGGAACGGCCGAGGCTGGCAACACTGTCAAGGTCTATGACGGGTCGAATGTCGTCGGTACCGCCACGGCGGGGACGAACGGGAGCTGGAGCGTCACCACCAGCGCTCTGTCGAACGGCACTCACGACCTCACCGCGAAGGCAACGGACGTTGCGGGCAATGTCAGCGCCGCGTCGCAGCCCTTCCATTCGGTGATCGGTGGTGGATCGACCACACCGTCTGGATTGACTGGCCTTGTCCAGGTCGACAACCATTATTTCCTCGGAGCTACTGGCCCCGAGCTGAAATATAGCGGCGCCGCTGTGACAGCCGGCCAATTCGATGACTGGATTCCAATCAGCTCAGTCAAGCTGGATGGCGGCGGCTACGATGTTGCGTGGAAAGACTCAAGCGGGCAGTTCACCTTCTGGACTACGGATAGTCAGGGCAACTTCAAGTTCTACCCGACCCACGGCGTTGCTCTTGCTGCCAACAGCACAACGGTCCAATCGTATGAGACTATTTTCCATCAGGATCTCAACGGGGATCACACCATCGGTGTTCCGGGCACAACCCCGACAACGCCAACCACTCCAGCTTCAGCGGTGAATTTCAGTTCGCTCACCACGAGCTCGAGCAATGTAGTTACGATGAAAGGCACTGCTGATGCATTCAGCCAAGTCAAGATGTACGACGGCAAGGCGTATATCGGGACGACGAGTGCCGGTGCCGACGGTAACTGGAGCTTCACGAGCACGTCTGCCGTATCCAACACCGTGCACTCGTTCAAAGCGGTAGGGGTCGACAGTGCCGGTCACACAACGGCCAGTTCGGGTAGCGCGATCCTTGGCTCGACAGGCAGCAATACGCTGACGAGCACATCGGGCAACGACTTGTTCGTCGGCAAGGGTCATCCAGACACGTTCGTATTCGCTGCGAATTTCGGTAAGGATGTCATCAAGGACTTCGCTGCTTCCGGGCCCTCGCACGATACGATCCAGTTCAGCAAGAGTGCGTTCAGTGACTTTGCCAGCGTTCTCAACCACGCTTCGCAGGTCGGGCAGGACGTGGTCATTGCGAACGGAGCTGACTCGCTCACGCTGAAGAACACCAAGCTTGGTGCACTGCAGAGCCACGACTTCCATTTCGCGTAAGCGAAGGGGCGCAATAAGTCGAAGAACATTCAGCGCCGTGGAGATTAATCTCCACGGCGCATGTTAGGGGACACGTGCCATGACTAATCTTGGACGGCGGGGAGATGTCTCCCCGTCGGTAAATATTGAGGAGATGGAAGTATCGCGATGGGCGATATTTATCGCCGCCTTAGGACTTCTGGCAGAGCGGGCGCGATCATCGTCGCGAGAGCTCACCAGGTTGGGCGAGCGTTCGGTCGAGATCGTGCGAGCGCGGCTGTTTGCCCGCCCGCCGCGTCCTGCCGACTTCTACGATGAGCCGCAATCCGAGATATCGGCATTCCTGAGTTCGTGCCGTCGGATATTCTGGAGCCTTGCCGCCTTCAGCGGCCTGAGTAACCTGCTGATGCTCACCGGCTCGTTCTTCATGCTTCAGGTTTATGACCGGGTGCTGCCCGGTCGCAGCATCCCGACGCTGGTCGCGTTGTTGGTGCTGGCGATGGTGCTTTATCTGTTCCAGAGCGGCCTCGACCTCGTCCGAAGCCGGATCAGTGTTCGGATCGGGCGTTACCTCGATGAAAGGCTCGGCCTTCGTGTGTTCGATGCAGTCGTGCGCCTGCCGCTCAAGACGCGCGGTGATGGCGACGGCCTGCAGCCATTGCGCGATCTCGATCAGGTCCGCAGCTTCTTGTCCGGAGGCGGGCCGACCGCGCTCTTCGATTTGCCCTGGATGCCGATCTATCTTGGCATCTGCTTCCTGTTCCATTTCTGGATCGGCGTGACCGCGCTGTTGGGCGCGCTGGTGCTGGTCGGAGTCACGGTCCTGACGGAGACCCGAACGCGCGGTCCGGCGAGGGCCTTCTCGCGTCTCGGGGTCGCGCGCAACGCACTCGCCGCCGAGGGGCGGCGAAACGCCGAGGTCCTGCAGGCGATGGGGATGAGGCGGCAGGCGGCGCTGCGCTGGCAGGACGTCAACAGCAAGTATCTCTCGGCGCATGAGCAGGCGAGCGACGTTGCGAGCGGGCTCGGCGGGCTCTCGAAGTTCTTTCGCTCGTTTCTGCAGTCGCTTGTTCTTGCGGTCGGTGCGGTTCTTGTCATCAACCAGGAATCGACCGCCGGCATCATCATCGCCGGCTCGATCCTGACGGCGAGGGCGCTTGCGCCCGTGGAGGTGGCGATCGCGAACTGGAAGGGATTCGTTGGCGCCCGACAGTCGGCGCATCGGCTGGATCGCTTGCTGAAGCTCCTTCCCGACGAAGTTTCGCCGCTTGGACTGCCTGCGCCCAAAGAGGCGCTCGTCGTGGAGCAGCTCTATGTCGCGCCCCCGGATTCAGAGAAGCTGATCCTCTCAGATGTCTCGTTTCAGTTGAAAGGCGGCGAGGGCGTGGGAATTATCGGCCCCAGTGGGTCCGGTAAGTCGACGCTGGTTCGGGCCCTGGTCGGCGTCTGGCCGCGGCTGCGCGGCAAGATCAAGCTCGACAACGCTGCGCTGGAGCAATGGTCGCCCGACGCGCTGGGCAAGCACATCGGCTATCTGCCGCAAGACGTCGAGCTGTTTGAGGGCAGCATTGCCGTCAACATCGCGCGGTTCGACCTTCAGGCCACATCCCAGGGGGTGCTGGATGCCGCACAGGCAGCCGGCGCGCATGATCTCATCCTCTCGCTCCCGGATGGCTATGCCACCAAGGTCGGCGAGGGCGGAATGGCCCTATCCGCCGGTCAGCGGCAACGCATCGGGCTCGCCCGGGCACTCTACGGCAATCCCTTCCTGGTGGTGCTTGATGAGCCGACATCGAACGTCGATTCCGAAGGCGAAGAGGCGCTCACGGAAGCGATCCTGAATGTTCGCCGCCGTGGTGGCATCGTGGCGGTGGTTGCGCACCGGCCGAAGGCGCTCGAAGCGGTCGACCATGTCCTGGTGATCGGCGAAGGAAGGCTTCAGTCGTTTGGGCCGAAAGAGGAGGTGCTCAACAAGGTGCTGCGACCAGCAGCTCCGCTCCGGGTTGTGGCAGACGGGCAGGGAGGCGGACGATGGATCGCCAAGTAGTCCAAGTTGTAACGCCGGCGCTGCACTCCATCCAGCGCTACATCATCGTCGGCATGTTCATGGTCGGCTTCGTCACCTTCGGTATTGGCGGCTGGGCTGCGACGTCGCAATTGTCGGGCGCCGTGATTGGCCAGGGCGTCGTCGTGGTGGATTCAAGCGTGAAGAAGGTCCAGCACGCCACCGGCGGCATTGTCGGCGAACTGCGTGTCCGCGACGGTGACCGCGTGAAAGCCGGAGATATTCTGATCCGCCTCGACGAGACCCAGACGCTTGCGAATGCAACGATCGTCACCAAGAGTTTCGACGAATTGCTCGCTCGCCAGGCGCGCCTTGAGACGGAGCGCGACGGCGCCGATCAGATCGTATTTCCGCCGACGCTGCTTGAACGGGCGAGAGACAGCAAACTGGAGGCGGGGCGCGCGATCTCGGCGGAGCGCACCTTGTTTGATCTGCGCCGACAGTCCCGGAGCGGCCAAAAGGCGCAGCTCAAGGAGCGCAAGGCACAGCTTCAGGATGAGATCAAAGGTTATGCCGGTCAGGCCGAGGCCAAGCAGAAGGAGGTCGACTATATCCGCCAGGAACTCGAGGGCGTCAGGACGCTCTTCCAAAAGAACCTGGTGCCGATCACGCGCCTGACCGCGCTCGAGCGCGACAGCGCGCGGCTGGAAGGCGAGCGTAGCCAGTTGAGCGGCATGATGGCGCAGGCAAAGGGAAAGATCGCCGAAATCGAGCTTCAGATTATCCAGATCGATCAGGACCTGCGAACCGAGGTTGGCAAGGATCTCATCGAAACGCGCTCCAAGCTTTCTGAACTCACCGAGCGGAAGACCGCGGCGGTGGATCAGCTCAACCGCATCGATATTCGCGCGCCGCAGTCCGGCCGCGTTCATCAGCTTTCGGTTCACACCGTGGGAGGTGTGATCGCGCCCGGTGAGCAGATCATGCTCATCGTGCCCGATGCGGACGCCCTCGCGGTCGAAGTCAAGATCGCACCGCGCGATATCGATCAGGTGTATGCCGGCCAGACCGCGACCATGCAATTTGCGGCGTTCAATCAGAAGACGACGCCAGAAGTCGACGGTGAGGTTAGTATGGTGTCGGCGGACCTGACGCAGGACCAGCGGACCGGCGGGAGCTATTACACGGCGCGCATCCTGCTCAAGGCGGACGAGCTTGCAAGGCTCGGATCGGCCAAGGTGGTGCCGGGCATGCCGGTCGATGTCTTCATCAAGACGCCGGCGCGAACCGCGCTGTCGTACCTGGTCAAGCCATTGCGGGATCAGGCCGGGCGCGCATTCAAGGAACGCTGAGATTAGCGAACTGGCGGCGTGGTCGGTCATCCATCATAGCGCGGGTGACCGGCCCGCTCGCGAAGACTCCGCCATCGATATTGATGCTTTTTGTCCGCCGGAACGCGCTGGTCCGGCGGGCCGATGATGTGGCCTGAGATCGCGCTCATTGCGCGTCGCTCGAAACTAGCCGAATCAATTCCGCAACGCCCATGCCAAGTAGGCACTTCATGGAGGGCGACGGTGCATCGCGATTTTATGTATATTAATTTTATAATATAAACTTGAATATGCCTTCAAAACATTTATTATTTTAATTGCGACAATGGTGATTTTGAGGACTGTTCGGCTCAATGATTGCTTGGTTGAGGGGTGAGGTTGTGTGGGACGGACGGGCCCTTTTGGTTCCCGCAACCGTGCCATCCGGTCAGGCCATTTGCAGGATACCTCGTGAGACGGTTCACGTGCTGCGATTGTATTCTGACGCGATCGGTCGTGAGATAAATCTTGAACGGCAGAACATAGTGGAGAAGCTTGCTCCATTCCTCATTACGAAGCTGGCCCGAGCCAACCACGGCGAAGTCGTTGAGTTGTTCCCTTGGGAGGTCGACGACTAAAAGGGCGATGCCGATCCGTCCGACCTGAGGAATCTCCAAAAAACAGTCATGAATTGTGTTTCGACGGATCCGCACGACCCAGTCTCGTGGTGGGACTTTGAAGCTCACCCCACGGAAGTCGTTCGGCGTTGCAGGACGAGTTCTCCGCCACATTGATGACAGGCGAAACGGTTCTGGTCAGACGAAGTTCGCGAAGAAATCTGGACCAGAGATAATCTAGCACGGTCCAGAATACCGGTTGCTGCGTATACAGCTCGCCGCGAAAGACGACGAACGAGCGTTGCGCTCCTGCGGTAAGATGCCGAATGAGGTTCGCGTTCGATCCATCGGGGGTCAGCTTTGCGACGTGCATTTCGCATGATGCTGTAGTGGCGCGGATGACCAGCGTTCCGGTCTCGTAGGTCGTGACCACATTGAAGTGCTTGCGTTCAAGAAATTCAACAAGGTCTTCCTTTAGATGACCTTGATAGTCAGGCGGGAGCACGATCTTCCATGCGATGGCTAGCGCGAGCGCGGCGGCAAGCGCTCCCTTAAATACGCTGGAAAAATTCACGCCTCACCCCTAGCAGGCAGCAACCGAGGATCAAGCCCAGCATGAGGATATTGCTAACAGCAGCTCCCAAATCGCTATGGAATGTTTCGTAGTGCCATTGGCTTAAGCCCATCAAACTCATCCGCGTAACATTCACCGCGATCACCGACGCGCAAGCCAGTAAGCACCAGAACACATCGTGGGTAGATCTCTTATGGTCGACCAATCGGCTCACGGTAACCCAGCAGAGAAATGCAAGCGACATGTTTGCAAGCGAAGAACAACTTGGCAGGATGACCAAAACTCCCGAACCGTCGGCGAACTCAACGATGTCTCCGGTCCGGGGAGTGTGCAATAACCAGCCGACAAGCGAGGCATCCATCCGCAATATGAAGTCGGCAAAGAACTGAAACAACAGCCGGCTCCAGAGCACAGGCACGGTGGTTGCCACCAATATGAAAGCACCACGCCGAGATGACGGATTCTCGGTGAAGATGATGACGTAGAAGCCCAGCGCCGTTACTGCGAGCCAGCTCAAAGCGCCGATTGGCAGAATGACCAGAAATGCAAATGCTGCGCCTATGGCGAGTTCGAAAGAACGAATCCCAACCGTTCGATCTTGAAGAACGAGGTATACCCCCGCGGCACACGATACCCAAACAAGTACGCTCACCTCGAAGGTTTCAAAGAAGGCCTCCACCCACCCAAGCTTGTTTATCGATTGGATGACGCGTGCCGCGAGCCCACTCAAGCAGCCAAGGGCAAAGAGTCCCGCGAAGAACTCGCCGCGCGACTGATCGCTCGCCACTTTCGATAGGTTTCGGGTCAAGATTAATTCATTTAAAATGGTCATTGCGATTTAATAGCTCGCTTTATTTACTTTATCCATCGTTTTTGCGATGACAGAGGTTTTTATGGTCGGGCTCTGGTATGAATCGTTGATGGGGCCGCCCCGAGCGGTGGACGGGCGCGCCGGGAGCGGATTCCATGTAAGGAGCCCGCTCACCCAATGTCGCGGCCGTGGCGGGCCCGCTCACCAAATCGAGTTGCTATACACTTCTTGCGTTCCATGCAGTGCAACCCGATCGGTTCGGAGTAATATACTCGAAGAAGCCAGTACCGGGATCTGGCGGTTCACATTGCTGCGTAGTTGCGCAGAGTCTGTAGTTGCGCAGAGTCTATTGTCTAGCCGTTTTTCATTTCTCTATGGAAGTGCTCTAAGACAAAGTGGCGGTACACCTTACGCGCCTGAACGTAGATATGGTGCATAGGCATGGAACCCCAACCTTCCATTGAGACTACGGGGTCTGAACGTAACCCATAATACGTGGCGCCGAAGAGATTATAGTGACCGGCTCCGTTATATATGTTGTATTGCAACGACAACTCAGTCTCATTTGCAACCACGCGGTGACTGTTCGTGCTCATGAGGGGTTCAATAGCCAATGTATAGGCTATAGGGCCTGTTGTTTTCCAGACGCCCCTGCCTCCGACGCCGTGTACCCACGATCGGTAATTTTGAATGTTTTTCAGGACCTGTTCAATCACTCTCCTCAGAAACGGATGGCCAGGCACGGTTATGATATGCCACTGCTGCACTTCCCGTTTTCGGTCAAAGCCAAACTCTTTTTGCATGCCCCAACCAGCGAACGGCTCACCAGGCTCATTACGCCAATGCGCTAGAATGAACTTGTCGTCCGGTCGAATAACGCTGTCGAGGGGCTTGAGAGTTGTGCTTTTGATATCAAGATAGACGCCTCCATGCTTGTACATGAGGAGATAGCGGAAAAGGTCCGCTCGCGCTGCTCCGTACTGCGGATTGATCCTACGGAACAGATTACTAATTTCTGCGCCATAAGAGTTGACGATAAAAGTATCGACCGCTCGATCGTCGTACAGTCGATATTCCCAACCCGGGTTCATGGCTTTGATGGCTTGGATATTGTCTGCCAAGACGTCAGATAGCCGATTTTTCGAGGGGCATGTTTGATGGATAATCCGGGGAATTTGAGATCCCATATCAAAGGTCGGAATTTCGATTGGAGCATTCATGCTGATCTCCATACGTCGTACTTCGAAGGGCGATTTGGTGTGCGGTGGTATGACGGTGCAAAACGTCGCCTTTGTAGAACTCTTCTATCTAGGCGGATACGACGGCGGGCGCAGCGAGGCGCCAAGGTCGTGGAGGCAACCGCGAGGGGGTCGGCGGGACCGGGGGCCTGCGCAAGGTCAGTATCGTGCCGCGAGCCGATGACCATCCGATCCGGCCAACCTTGTGATCCTAGCCTGAGCTTTGGAGAGTATCGACTTCAGTAACGTGTTGTATCTATGGACATTTATAAAATGCGCTTGCAGGCGTGCTACGGCCATTATCGTCTGCTACCGTGAGGCTTTAGTCAATTAAAAGGTTGATCTACGACCGTTAATATATTCTATTTAATTTGAAGGTTGGAAATATTAGATGATGGTTTAAAGTGGTTTATTAAATCCCGCTGGCGTCATGGGGGCGCACCGTATACTTGCAGCCTCCGGCGGCTGCGGGTGACGGAGAACGCGAGATGAGCAGCAGGCCTCGCGTGGCGGTTCCCGTTGCGTCCTCGTTCGACGCATGATGGTGATACAATGAAGCCCGCCCAGGATTCGGCTGAACAAGAGGGCTTTGGATGTCGCCAGACTTCAATTCCGGAATGTCCGAACAGCGCGTCGACGAATGGCTCGGGCTCGTCAGGCGTTTTCTGCAGATTCTCGCAGCGCGTAAGAAACGTCAGTTCTCCCGAAGGGTGTCGATCGGCGATCTCCTCACAGAGCGAGGGGATAACGCGGCCGCGTACGGCTTCGGCGAGGGCACCACGATGTACGACAACGTACTCGTGCTCGGAGACGTCCGGGTCGGCCGGCATACATGGATCGGACCCGGCTGCATTCTGGACGGTTCGGGCGGAGGCTTGCAGATCGGCGATTGGTGCTCGATATCCGCCGGCGTTCAAATCTATACACATCATACCGTCAATCGCTCTATCTCGCTCGGCGAGAAGCCGGTCGACTACGCTCCGACCAGGATCGGAAACGGTGTCTATATCGGTCCGAATTCCATCGTTCAGATGGGCGTGACCCTTGGCGACAAAGCCATCATTGGCGCGAACTCCTTCGTCAATCGGGATGTGCCGGCGGGCGCCAAAGTATTCGGATGCCCGGCCCGAATGCGAGAAGCCGCGGAATCACCGGCTGGGGGCGTCGGCTGTGATCACGGCGCCAAGCCTTCTCGTGCTTCTGCCGGCTCTGCTGATTAGATCTGCCGACGGCGTAGCGCTTGCTCGAAATAGAGCGCCGCGCGGCCCAAGAACATGCCCACGCTGCCGCCCGCCATCTTTTCAAAGGCGTCCACCAGTCGCGCGTGCCGATCTATGGTCACGAGTTGCATGAGTTCAAAGAGTGCGGCGCTGCCAATGACGACGAACCACACAAACATGACGTGGCGCGGATAGGCCAAGTGGAAGAGGAAGCCGACGGTCGCAAATGCGGCAATATGTTCCAGGCTGGTTGAGGCCGGGAGCGTTGGCCTCGCGCCGATTGGCGACACCGAGGCATAGGCAAGAAAGCACAGGAGTGCCCAAGCGACGACCGCGACGAGTTTCTGAGCCATGGGGGCACTGGTTCTTAGAGGAAATCCCGGAGGCGAGCGATTTCGATGATCTGTTCGGCGGGCAATACGGCCGTCACAAGCCGCGTTTGCGGTTCAGTACGTATCTCGTAGAGATGGCGTTGGTGTGCAGGCTTGGCCAGGAATGCCCGGATACACGCGTCCAAAGAGCCCTCAAACAAAACGTATGGTTCAGGCCAGCGGGTTCTCTTTGCGCGCTCATTCCCGATTGAAGGCCATTTCCTCAGTGTCGCAGTTGCGCTGAAATCGACGGGCGCGCACGGCAAAGATCCAATATATGCATCCGCCTCGCGCGTCCGGTGAGGCGAGGGTGCGGTTGTTTGCGCCGCTCTAATCATGGGGCCAGTCGAAGCTGGACGGGCCGGGATCCACGCCTGAAGAGACGTGGAACGTCTTGGCCTCTCCTTCGCCGGCGATTTCGGTCGTCGAACCATCACGCAGGGGCTTCGAAGGTTCGATCGAACTTGGCGGCATCATCTCTTTCCAGGCCGAAACCTTGGTCGTAACGCCATTGGGCAGATTGCAGATGCTGCGCTGGGACACTGTCCTCTCCTGCGGCTTTAGCTGCGCTGCACTATCTCCCTGGTCGGAACCTCCTTAAATTTCATGGCCGCGCATGCCCGCAGAGGTGGCCGCTGGCATCAAGTAAATTAAATATATTTAAATCGCAAGCGATTTAAAAGGAAATAATTGGGTGTGTGGGAGGCCGCCGGTGCGGGCCTGCAATCGAAGTTGTGCCGCAGGCAAGCGGTCAGCATGCTTTGTGACGATGCTTACCGCACGGTGACGGTTGAGCGCGTCAATGTTTGACATAGCGCGCACCACCGCTCGACCTGCTGCAGGCCGCGCAGCAGCTCGAACGGCGGAGCGATCGTGTGTCCGTTCCGGTGGTAGCGGATGCAAGGGCGCAATCGGACAGTTAGAGCGCCGCCTGGCTCGGCCTGTGCACCGGGAGTCGATTAGGATCGAAGGAGATGGCCGGGTCAAGCGTGCGTGAGCGTCGGCGGGCGAGCGTCTCGCTCGGGTAGAGAGATCAAAGAAGGCTGTGGAGCTTTGTTAACGGGGCCATCACATAGCAGTGTTCAGACCCATGATAGGGGAATGCCAGAGGTAAAATGCGAGAAGGCGATGCCCGCAGTGATGTTTTATTTTCAGATGGAAATCCATTCGAGGTTGACCCGCGGTTCCACGCTGACTAGGCTATCGTATAGTTAAAACAGCTCATACTTCTCGAATTAAGTGAGCCGAAAATTCCAGTGCAGGGTCATGGGCCGAGATAGTTCTGGGCCTGGTGCAGCGGTATCCTGATCTTCGAGACCCTTCGGAGGAAACCATTTGTTTGGTGCCTTCGGAAGAAACCGCCTGAATCTGCGCTTCGCTCAATTGACCTCGCGGTGCAATCGGATATGAGCGGTTCGACTGTTAAATGGCGATGCGATCGAAACAACGTTGTTGCGGCGCTCCGCCGTGGAGCGCCGATGATGTCCAACAATGATCCAAGGAAGCGGGACTCGGATCGCGATGATCGTGGTAGCGGAAGGTTGGTTTAACGCGACACGACCGGCGAACGAGGTCAAATTGATACGCGGTTACCGCTATGAAAATCAGGTTGCACCGCATCTAACACGAACGGCTAGCTTGCGCGGATAATGACTAACATTCTACCTGGAGCAAGGGCGTTAGCGACGCCTTCGGTGTTTCGCCTCTCGTTTCTGACTGTGGGTATTTATGATAATTGTGATGCTGCTCGGGCCGAGTCTTCGGCTATGTCGGGTGGCGGATCCGGCCGCTAGCTGCCGGCCCGAGCGCGTTTAGGCGGGAAGATGAAGAAGCACTCTCACGAGGAGATATTGTTGAAGCTCGTTCGAGCAGACGACCTTGCTCGAGCGGGCAATTCCCAAGTGGAGATTTGCAAGGCGCTCGGGGTAAGCGTGATGACGCTTCATCGTTGGCGGAAACTGCCTCTGCGCAGGACTGATGCGGTCGTTCCGTCCGATCCTGTGGGTGAAGGGAAGGTGCCAACCAACTCGCCAACGATTGATGAAATGCGCCGTGTGCTGGAGGAACTCACGCTGGAGAACCAGCGGCTGCGGAAGATCGTCACGGATCTCCTGCTGGAGAAGATGCGGCTTGAAGAAGCTTCGGCCGAGGCCTTTCCCGTTAGCCAGGCACGCAAGGCCTGATCAATCCTTGTTGAGCCCTCGTGACCGCAGCTAGCTGATCTTCCGCTGGGGTGACAATCGCAAACTCCATGGCGGGGCTTCCGGCAGCCAAAGTGCTTGCCGGCAAGGCCGAGCATTGTTGCGGGAACAGGCGTTGGATGTTGCAATGATCCGAACGCTTGATTGACTGTGAACAAACTCGCTCCGAGCGGCCGGCATATATGTCGCGGACGCTTTTCGTAGACATCGCGCGCTATCGTCGGCTTCGGTGGGAGTGGTGGAAATCGCGCTAAAGCATGATGATTTTCTTCGAATCATCATCCCGCTCTATCTTGTTTGAGCATGATCTCCGCGCAAACGCTTCGCGTTTGTCGCGAGGGAAAACCGGTATCCACTTTTCCGGATGATGCTCTAATCCTCTCCAACCGCCCATTCTACTGCGTCTGCGAGCTGTTGGATCTCCTGATCCGCCGCGTCTCCGGGCATGAAGCTCGCGACCGATTGACCGCTTGTAAAGGAGCGGACGAATGCCGAGCGACTGGCGATGGGAGGCGCGACGATCTCACCGAACTCGCTCAACTCCTCGACCAGTTGTCGGCCCTCGAGGGTGCGGCGATCGAGCCGGTTAGGAACCAGAATGACCTTGATCGCATCGCGCCGGCGCGCGCGTGCCGCATCGATGATGGCAAGCGTCTGTACAGTCGCGTCGAGATCAAGTCCGGAGGGGGTGCAGGGGACTAGTATCAGGTTTGCCAGGGCGATCGACGCACCCATTTCGCGCGCGTTCGGGGCGGTGTCGATTACCACGAGACCGGCCTGGATATTTCGCACCTCCTGGGCCCAGGCGGATACGGTGGTGCCTTCCAGAGCCATTTCGTAAACGGGGAATTCCAGGTTGCCCGGCTCGGCCCACTGCGAGGCGGAGCGCTGCGGATCACTGTCGACCAGCGCGACGTCATGACCGCGGCGCGCCAGCTCGGCCGCGATACAGACCGCAATCGTGGTCTTGCCAACCCCGCCTTTTCGCTGGGTCACAGTAATGGTCCTCCGCATTGGTATGGGAGAGGTCATGCGGCGCCACACTAACAAATCTTCACATTTCAAAGCAAAATCAGCCGGTTACACTACCACTACCTAACGCATATCGACAATTGGCTTCTTCATGGAACCTCCCGGGATGTTCGGATTGTGGCCTGCCTGATCCCCACGCATACCTCATCCGCAGATTCCGTATGGTTGTAGCCGCGGATTGTGCCGAAATTACCCGAAAAAGCGCCCCTTCGGGGGCGGACTCGGATCGCCGGCCCGGCGATTAACAATGGCGTGACATTGAGCTCAAATCTGAGTTAATCGCGCGTGAATTTAATCCTTGACTTCGATTGTGCAGCGCGACTAACAATGGCTTAACAAACGACGCGATGCACCTTAACATTGAACATGGTTGTGTCGGGTTGAACTAGGCCTCTTCACTCTCGTTGTAGTTGTAGCACCTTCAACTTGCAGCACATTGGCGCTGACCGGCGTGTCAGCTGATCGGTTGAAAAATCTTGGAATCTTGCCAGAGGGTACCATGGCCGTTACCTACTTGACGAAGACTGAGCTGGGTCAATTTCTCCACCACAGCGGCAACAACATCGAGTCGAGTGTCAGATCGGCATTGATCGACTCGTTAGAGCAGAGCGGTGTGTTCAACGATGGCGGAGAGGATGGCACGAGGGGATGGTTTCAATCCGGACCATTTGCCGGTGGGCCGGTGGCTCCCACCATTCAGCTGCTGGACGTTAAAACCTCCACGACGGTCGACACGACTCCCAATCTGAAAGCGATCATCCTCGATGACGCCGGTGGAAAAACGCTCAATGTGAACGGTGCCGACAACGACGTGTTCGTTGCAATGGGCAAGGGCTCCGACACCGTGCACCTGCACGACAGTGGCGATGATACGGTCTACGGCGGTGGTGGCAACGACCTGATCACCGGCGGACACGGCAATAGCTCGCTGTTTGGCGGTGCCGGCAACGACAGCATCTATGGCGGCACCGGCAACGACACGCTGGATGGCGGTAGCGGCAACGACTACCTGCTGGCCGGCACCGGTGCTCAGTCGCTGGTCGGCGGCGATGGCAACGATCTGATCAAGGACCTCACGTCCGGGCACAGCACGCTTTCGGGCGGCAGCGGCAATGACACCTTGGTCGGCGTGCAGGGCGATGTTTTCGAGGGTGGCAGCGGTAACGATCAGATCTGGCTCTATGGTGGCGCCGCGGGTGCAAACTCGACGTTGCAGGGTGGAGACGGCAACGATACCTTCCACATCCAGTCGCACTCCGGGAACGATACGATCATTGGTGGCAACGGCAACGATACGGTCGACTTTGCGGATCGTTCCTTCTTTGATGTCACCAAGATTGACGTTGATGCGAGCACGTCAACTTATACGCTCCACTTCAGTGACAATCAGACGGTTGCGGTCAGCGGAGTTGAAGATCTTCACTTCAACGACCAGGTCGTCACTCTGCCGAAACTCTAACTCGGCTGCTGAAGGTCATGCTAGTGAAGGCCCCGCTTCTGCGGGGCTTTTGCTTTTGTGACCGGAAGATGAGTTCAGGCGCGATTTTACGCCTTTGTCAGGCCACATCGATCAGGTGATGTCGTTTACGCTTGATTTCGTATTGTTCTCACCCGCGTCCGATTGCGTCAGGAACCAATCTTGTCCGCCAGTATGAAGCGCTTGCTTAATGCGGGCTCCGGCCCCGGACCTGCCCGCCGAATTGCTCGAATGGTTGGCGAGCAAGGTTGGGAGGAAGTGCGCTTCGACATCGATCCGGAAGTCAAACCGGACGTTCTCGGCTCAATCTTTGATCTCGGCGGTTCCTTCGAACCGCAATCATTCGATGCTGTCTGGTCGTCGCATGTGCTCGAGCATCTCTATGCGCACGAGGTCTTTCCGACGCTGCGTCAGTTCCATCGGGTCTTGAAACCCGACGGGTTCGCCTTGATCACAAGCCCGGATATCGAATCAGTCGCTCAATTCATCGTCGAGCACGGGATTGCCGCCATCGCCTACAATTCGCCGGCGGGTCCGATCAGGCCGCTCGACATGCTCTACGGCCATTCGCGCGCCATCGAGGAGGGGCATGTCTATATGGCCCATCGCACCGGATTTACGGCCGAGCGCCTTGGCAACCTGCTGTTGATGGCGGGCTTTCCGACCGTGTCGATAACAACGGAGAACTTCGAGGTTTGCGCGCTCGCGCTGATGCCCGAGGCCGATAGCGAGGGCATCCAGAGGACTTTGTTAGAAACGGGCTTTAATTTTCAGGAAGCGTCGGTCTAGACGCTGATCACGGTGCCGGTTCGGCTGACAGTGCAACCTGCAGTCGACGGCCGCGAGCATTCGCTATCACGCTAAATGTTAGTATTCCTGTCGTTTTTGTTGTATATATGTTAGTGCTAAGAACGGCGCATCGTTGGTCGCGCAGCGGTATCTCCGTAGAAGATCGTAACAGACGCTAGTAACAGATACATGGACCGAGCTTTCATGATCATCCAAGCGGTCGCCGAGAATACTGATGCGGATCCAGTGCCTCCGTCGGCGCTCGAATGTCTGATCATCGTCGCTCGACAGCACGGGCTGCATCTCACCTCAACGCAACTTATCAAAGACAACCTGCTGACCGATCAGGAAGTGACGCCTGATCAGCTCGTCCGCTGCGCGGAAAAGGCGGGCATGCGGGCGAAGCTCGTCAAGCTTGATTGGGACGGGCTTTCCCATCTGAAAAAGGCGCTCCCCGCTATCATTCGCCTGCGCAACGGAAGCCATATGGTGCTGTTGCGTGTCGATGGAGACGCCAACAACACGCGTATTGTGTTGAGGGATCCGAATGCGGCGGAAGATGCGCTGCTCGTGATCGACCGGCCGCGCTTCGAGGACATCTGGTCCGGAGATGTCGTTCTGGTCAAGCGCAACTATGAAATCTCCGACGAATCGCAGCCGTTCAGTTTCGGTCTCGTGGCCGCGTTGCTGTTCCGCGAACGTCGCATGGTTCGGGATGTTGCAATCTCTGCGCTGATCCTCGGATTCCTTGGTCTGGCGCCGATCATGTTCTGGCGCCTGCTGTCGGACAAGGTGATCTTCTACAAGGCATACAATACCTTCTATGTGCTGTGCATCGCGATGCTGGTGATGATCGCCTTCGAGGCGGCATTCGCGTTCTTGAGGCAGTTTCTGGTTCATCGCCTGACGACCAGGCTTGATGTCAAACTATCCACCTACGTCTTCGAAAAGGTTCTCAACCTTCCCATCGACTATTTCGAGCAGACCGCAGTGGGGCTGGTGGCGCGCGACATCCGCGAGGTGTTCCGCATTCGCACCTTCCTGATGGGGCAATTGTTCGGCACGATTCTGGATTCGACGACACTGATCTTCTTCCTGCCTATCATGTTCTTCTTCAGTCCGATCATGACCTTGGTGGTCCTGGCGATGGCGGGATTGATCGTCGTATGGCTTATGTTGATGCTGCCGACCTACCGTAAGGCCTCGTCCTCCGTCCTTGCAGCGGAGGGGGCACAGGGCGCCTTTCTGGTTCAGACGCTCAACGGCATCCGGACGGTGAAGTCGCTCGCGCTCGATGCGAGGCAGCGCCATATGTGGGACGTGCTGGTCGCGCGCGTTGCGAAGGCCCGGCTTGCGGAAGGGATGACCGGAAACGCGATCCAGGCTGTCGTGCGCCCGTTGGAGCGGCTGGCAGTAAGCGGTTCATTTGCGCTGGGCGTCTATCTCGCGCTTGTCGCCAATGACCCCGTCGTCATCGGAGCGCTGTTCGCCTTTCTGATGCTGTCGCAGCGGGTCTCGGGTCCGCTGATGCAGATGGCGCAGCTCATCAATCAGTACGACGAAGCGCGAAGCGCGGTCGCCACCGTCGGCAACCTGGTCAACCAGCCTGCCGAAGAGGGGCGTTCCGGACATGGAGTCCGCTCGCCGCTCGTGGGCAGAGTGGAGTTTTCCGGCGTCACCTTCAAATACAAGGGTGCTGTCTCGCCGACGCTGAACCGCATCTCCTTTGAAGTGCCCCAGGGGACCACGCTTGGCGTGATGGGTAAGAGCGGCTCCGGCAAGACCACGCTCACGCGCTTGTTGCAGCGACTTCATTCGGACTACGACGGATTGATCAAGATCGACGGCATCGACGTTCGCGAATACGACGTCGACCATCTGCGCCGGAACATCGGCGTCGTGCTGCAGGAGAATTTCCTGTTCAGCGGCACGATCCGGGAAAACATCTCCGCGGCCAAGCCGGATGCGACCTTTGATGACATCGTCAAGGCCGCCAGGCTAGCGGGCGCGGAGGAGTTCATCGACAAGCTGCCCCGCGGCTACGAAACCCAGATCTATGAAGGTTCTCCCAATCTGTCGGGAGGGCAGCGGCAGCGGCTCGCGATCGCGCGCGCGCTGATCGTCAATCCGCCGATCCTGATTCTCGACGAAGCGACCAGCGCGCTCGATGCCGATAGCGAGGCGATCGTGAACGCCAACATCTCGCGGATCGCGCACGGCCGGACGCTGATCATCATTTCACACCGGCTGTCGTCGCTAACGAAGGCCGACGCCATTCTGGTGCTTAATCGCGGCGTGGTCGACGACATCGGACGGCACGAGGAGCTGTTGGAGCGCAACGACATTTACAGTTCGCTTTGGTACCAGCAGAATACGCATCTGGTGCCTGCGAACCGGAATGATAGACCAAACTTCCGGAGCCCGACCCTTGTCTCCTAATCAAGCGTCGCTTGCCACCGTTCGCCAATTCCAATCGGAGACCGACGCAATCCGGGAGGAAGCCGAGCCGCTGGTTGCGCGGGCCACCCTGTTTGTGCTTTCCGCGTTCCTGGTTGCGATCGTCGCGATTCTGTGCCTGATGCGAGTCGATCGCGTTATTTCCAGCATCAACGGCAAGATTGTGCCGGCCGGTCAGGTCAGCGTTCTGCAGGCGCTGGATCCCTCGATCATCAAGACGATCGATGTGCGGGAAGGCGAGCAGGTCCAGCCGGGACAGTTGCTCGCGACGCTCGATGCAACCTTCACGTCGGCCGATTTGACCCAGGCGAAATTGCAGATCGCGAGCCTCGAGACGCAAGTGGCGCGCGACGAGGCTGAGCTGAAGCAGCAGCCGCTCGTGTTCCCCGGCAAGTCAGACCCCGATTTCCAGAAATACGCGGCGCTGCAGAAGGCGCTCTATGATCAACGGATGGCGCAATACACCGCCCAGCTCAACAGTTTTGAATCGAAGATTAAGCAAACCCAGGCGACGATTGAAAAGCTCCGCGGCGACGACGCCAGGTATCGGCAGCGCGACGAGGTTCTGCAGAAGATCGAAGCAATGCGCACGACGCTTGCCGAGCACGGCACCGGCTCGCAGCTCAACATGTACATCTCCCAGGATACTCGGCTGGAATTGCTGCGGACGTTGGAGAACACGCACAACAGCCTGACAGAGGCACAGAATACGTTGGGATCGCTGATCGCCGATCGTGACGCCTTCAAGCAGCAATGGTTTGCGCAATTGAGTCAGGATCTGGTTACGACGCGCAACAAGCTCGACGACGCGAGAACCGCCTATGACAAGGCGGAGAAGCACCAGGACCTTGTCCGTTGGACCGCCGCCGAACCTTCCGTGGTCCTCACCATGGCGAGGCTTTCGGTCGGATCGGTCCTCAAGCCTGGCGATCCCTTCATCACGCTAATGCCGATCGACACAAAGCTTGAGGCGGAAATCCAGATCGCTTCGCGGGATATCGGGTTCATCCGCGCCGGAGATCCCTGCACGATGAAGATCGACGCGTTCAACGCCGCGGAGCACGGCACGGCCCAGGGCAAGGTGCGCTGGATCAGCGAGGGCGCGTTCACGACGGATGAGGATGGAAAGCCGGTCGATTTCGCGTATTACAAGGCACGGTGTTCGGTGGACTCGAGCAATTTCAAGGATGTGCCGCATAATTTCCGTCTGATCCCCGGCATGACCCTTTCGGGAGACATCAATGTAGGCACCCGATCCGTCGGAATGTATCTGCTTGGTGGGATGCTCAAGGGCATTCGCGAGGCTATGCGTGAGCCATGACACTGTCGGCGCGATCGCTTTTTCAGTGGATTCGGCCTGCTTTTTCGGAATCCCGCGGAAAGCAGTTTGAGCGCGGCGAGGCCGCCTTCGAACTTGGTCACTATCTGGAGGCGCTGAAGCTCTGGAAGCTGGCGTCGCAAGATGGCGACGCGGAAGCGGACTATCGAATCGGATTGCTTTACGCAAAGAACCAGGGCGTTTTGGGCAGCATTCCCGACGCGGTGGTGTGGTACGAGCGCGCGGCACAGCGAGGCCATGTCGAGGCGCAGTATCAGCTCGGCTTGATCTTCCTGTATGGAGTGAAGGCCACTCTCGGACCGAACAGGCCAGAGACGTGGCGTCAATCCTCTGGCGCTCGACTGGGCGATGCGGCATCGAATGTTCATGACCTCATATTCCCGCACGGAACCAGTGTTGCCAGTAATGTTGATGTCGCTTTTCGCTGGATCACGGCTGCAGCGGAAGCTGGCAAGGCCGAGGCCCAGACCATCCTTGGCAACCTGTATACCGAAGGGCGGGGGTGCGAGAAGGACTACACCGCTGCGCTTAGATGGTATCAGGCCGCGGCAGACCAGAAGTGTGCTCCAGCCGAATTTTCTCTTGGTGATGTCTATTATCAGGGCCGAGGCGTTCCCGTAGATCTCGATCAGGCGGCGATCTGGTATCGCAAGGCCGCCGAACAGGATCACGTGAGGGCGCAGGTCGCACTGGCGTTCATGAACCTGAAGGGGGCGGGCATGCCGGAAGCGCCCGCCGAGGCCGCGCGCCTATTCCAGAGCGCCGCAAAGCATGATGATCCGATCGCGCTCTACAATATCGGTCTGTTGCGCCTGAACGGCAAAGGCATCGCCAAGGATCCCGACTTGGCCGAAACCGCGTTGCGCAAGGCGGCGCGCAAGGACTACCTTCCGGCGATCCAGGCGTTGGCGGAGTTCTATTCACACGGCGCAGGGGCCGAGCCGGATCTGCGGGAAGCGGCAACTTGGTACGAGAAGGCCGCCGAGCGAGGCGACGTGCAGGCTCAGTTCTTCATCGGGCGCTTCTACGCGACCGGAACCGGCGTCTCCCCGAACATTCGTCAAGCCGCGAAGTGGTTCGAGCGTGCGGCGGAGAACGGCCACGCCACCGCCGCGTTCAACGTCGCGATCTTCTATCTCAACGGCTCCGGCGTCGAACGTAACGTGGAAACCGCGATCAAGTGGTTTGAGCGCGCTTCGGAGGGCGGCATCAGCGCCGCGCAGGTGCAGCTCGGCAGGCTCTACTCCGCAGGCAACGGCGTTCCGCGCGATCAAAAGCTCGCGGGAGAATGGCTGAGCAAGGCCGCTGTTGGCGGGGACCCTGACGCCAAGACCGCCTACGCGCTCTTCCTCCTTCATCATGATGGCTCGGCGGACCGGCTTGCGCAGGTGCAGTCGTTGTTGACCGAAGCTGCCGAAGCTGGCTACGCGCCCGCGGCCTTCCAGCTCGGCGCGATGCAAATGGGCAAGTTCGGTGGGGTTGCGGATGTGCGAGGCGCTATCCCATGGTTTACATGCGCGGCCAAAGCCGGCCATGTCGAAGCCCAATACACCCTTGCGCTCCTGTTTGCCGATCCGAACAGCGGCGTGAATGATGCGCGAGCATCAGCGACCTGGATGACCGCGGCCGCGCGCGCAGGCAATGCCGCCGCGCAGTTCCAGCTTGCCGTCATGTATTGCACCGGCAATGGCGTTGCCCAGGATGTCGCTCAGGGTGTGACCTGGTACGAGGCCGCCGCGCAGCAGGGACACACGGTTGCGCAGTATAACCTCGCAGTAATGCTCGGAAGAGGGCAGGGCCGCGAAGCTGATCCGAAGAAGGCGTCCGAGTGGTTTCAGAAAGCGGCAGAGCAGGGCATGGCTGAAGCGCAGCTAGCGGTGGGAGACGCGCTGATGTCGGGCGCCGGCGTCGCACAGGATAGGGACATGGCGGTGCATTGGTATCAACAGGCGGCGCGACAAAATAATGAAGGCGCAGTGCGTCGCCTGAAGGCGATAGGCCCAACGTTGGTGGACACTGAGCGATGAAGAATGACGTTGTCCGTTCCGGAGCGGAAAGATGAAAAAGGAGGCAAGCAACAGCGACAATTCGGGCACAACTGAAGATTGCTTTCATATCGGAGACAGAAAGAGTGCGCTAATCTCGCGCTTGCGAAGTAAGGTGCTCAACGCTGAAGTGAATGTGTGACGATGGCTGATTTTCTTTCGAAGCTCGCGCGCGACGCCGGTCAAAAGGAACCTCGGATGAGGCGCAGTGCAATCGCACGGTCTCAACCCAAGGGAGAGACGAGCGTCGCAAAGACAAACGGTGCGGCCGCCAAGGAACTCGTGAGCAAGCAACCAGAGCTTTCACCTCCGTCGGAGCCGGCTGCACCGGCCATCGACCTCACAGGTGCCACGCGCATGCTCAAGGGGCTAGGGCTGTTCGATGAAAATTTCTATGCGACGAGCTACCCGGATGTGATCGCGGTCGGTGCCGATCCGTTCGAGCATTTCTTCCTCTATGGCTACAAGGAGGGCCGCAAGCCAAATCCGATCTTCGATCCGATCTGGTATGTCACGACCTATCCCGATGTGAAGGACGCGGATGTGCAGCCGCTACTGCACTACGCATCGATCGGTGAGCCCGAAGGGAGGCGGCCGAGTCCGTATTTTCAGCCCGCCTGGTATCGCGAGAAGTACGGCATACCGGAAAAGGAGAGCCCGCTCGCGCACTATCTGAAAAACCGTATCGGTCCGTTCAGCCCGATTCCGGAGTTCGACGCGCAATACTATCTGCAGATCTATCAGGACGTCGCGACCGCCGGGGTCGATCCGTTCGAACACTTTATCTTCCACGGCTACAAGGAAGGGCGCAATCCGTCGGCGGAGTTCGACACCAAGTTCTACATTCAGCGCTACTTCAAAGGTAAGACTGACCAGAATCCGCTGCTGCATTATCTGGAGCATCGGCACGAGGACGGCATCTATCCGTCACCGCCGGAAAACGAAGCCACCATTCCGGCTGAGATCAAGCGCTTCACCAAGCCGAGCGCGCAGTTCGAGGAACTGCGGCCCTTGCCCGCGAGCGCCAAGCCGCGCGCAAAGATCCTGGCCTATTACCTGACCCAGTTTCACGCCTTCCCCGAGAACGACAAATGGTGGGGCACCGGCTTCACCGAGTGGACCAACATCGCGCGCGGCGTGCCGCGGTTCAAGGATCACTACCAGCCACGGGTCCCGCGCGACCTCGGTTTCTACTCCTTGGGCGACATCGAAACCATGCGCAAGCAGGTGAGAATCGCCCAGGCGGCGGGCGTTCATGGCTTTGTATATTACTATTATTGGTTCAACGGTAAGCGCCTGCTGGAGAAGCCGCTCGAGCAGTTCCTGAAGGCGCGCGACATCAATATGCCGTTCTGCCTGATGTGGGCGAACGAGAACTGGACGCGGCGCTGGGACGGCATGGAAGGCGAGGTCTTGATCTCGCAGGACTACCTGGCTGATGACGACGAACGTCTGTTGTCGGATTTCAACCGGCACTTCAAGGACAAGCGATACATCCGCATCCAGGGCCGACCGCTCTTGATGATCTATCGTCCGCGCCTCATTCCGGATACCGCCAAGGTGATTGCGCGCTGGCGTTCGATCTTCGCGAAGAGGTTCAATGAAGATCCGATCATCATCATGAGCCAGAGCTTTGATGATTACGATCCCGCTCCCAACGGCATGGATGGCGCGATCGAATTCCCGCCGCACAAGCTCACAAAATATGTACCGCTGGTCAACGCCGAAGCCAAGATCCTGGACGACACCTACTCGGGCCAGATCTACAGCTATGACGATGTCGCCAAGTATTCGCTTGAGGAGCCGCGTCCGAATTTTCCGTTGATCAAGACCGTGGTGCCGAGCTGGGATAATGACGCGCGCCGGCAGGGCACGGGTCTCGTGATCCAGGGATCGACGCCACAGAAATACGAGGCGTGGCTGGCGACGCTGGTCGAGCAGGCACAGCAGCACACGTTCTTCGGGGAAGCCGTCGTCTGCGTCAACGCCTGGAACGAATGGTGCGAGGGCGCTTATCTCGAGCCGGACCTGCATTTCGGATCGGCTTACCTGAACGCCACTGCGCGTGCGGCGACCGGCCTG
Source organism: Bradyrhizobium sp. Arg237L (assembly GCF_029990105.1). Lineage (NCBI taxonomy): Bacteria > Pseudomonadati > Pseudomonadota > Alphaproteobacteria > Hyphomicrobiales > Nitrobacteraceae > Bradyrhizobium > Bradyrhizobium sp. Arg237L. Next base: position 233,681 of record NZ_JAQMIL010000001.1, read on the forward strand.
ACGCGCGACCTTTCGCTGCCAAAGATTCTGCTGATTGGGCACGATGCGTTCCCGAGCGGCGCTCAGCATCTGTTGCTCAATATCGGCAGGACGCTGAGGAGCGCGTTCAACATTGAGGTCGAGTATCTACTGCTGCAGGGTGGCGCGATGGAGGCCGAATACGCGTCCGTGGCTCCGCTCACGGTTCTCAAGCAGGCGACCGAAATCCCTGCGACGTTGCGGCACTTCCGGGAGAAGGGGTTCACGGCCGCGATCGCCAACACCACGGCGAGCGGGCGCGCCACCAAATTCCTTGCCGAGATGGGATTTCGCACCATTTCACTGGTGCACGAACTGCCGCGGATCCTTCGCGAGAAGAATCTGGAGGACGTCGCACGCATGGCGATCGGAAACGCGCAGCACGTCGTGTTTGCCTCCGAATTCGTTCGCGACAGGCTCGTTGAGGCGCTCAAGCTCGATGCCGGTGACGGGCGCTTCCTGATCCGTGCGCAAGGAAGCTACAAGCAGATCGAGCCGGCGCCGGCCGAAGCCGTCTTGGTTCGCAAGGAATTTGGCATCGCCCCGACCGACAAGATGGTGCTTGGGGTCGGCTATGCCGACCTGCGCAAAGGGTTCGATTTGTTCCTGCAGGTCTGGAGCCTGGTTCGGCAACAGCATCCGAACGTCCATTTTTGCTGGGCCGGCGGCATCGATCCTGGCCTGCAGGAATGGTTGGGACCTGAAATCAGTCGCGCCGAGGCCACCGGTCGTTTCCATCTCGCCGGCTTCCGTTCCGACATGCAGGCGCTCTATTCCGCTTCGGATATCTACGCCCTGACGTCGCGAGAGGATCCATTCCCGACGGTGGCGCTGGAGGCGCTCAGCGTGGGCGTGCCCGTGATTGCCTTCCAGGACTCGGGGGGCATCCCCGGCTTCCTTCTAAAGGAGAACGTCGGCCGCGTTGTGCCGTATTGCGACGTGCCGGCGATGGCGCAAGCCGTGGAGAATTTCCTGCGCCGGGCGCCATCAGAGGCCGAGCGCGCCCGCATGACCGAGATTGTCCAGACAAAATTCGCGTTTGCAGATTATGTCCGCGATCTGCTCCGACTTGCTGTGCCTTCGCTGCCGAGCATCTCCGTCGCGGTTCCCAACTACAATTACGCGCATTGTCTCCCGGAGCGGCTCTACACCATCTTCGACCAGAACCATCCAGTCGAGGAGATCATCGTGCTGGACGACTGCTCCTCCGACGACAGCATCCCCGTGATCATGAAGCTCGCCGACGAGCGCCAGCGTGATCTCACACTCGTCATCAATGAGCAGAATTCCGGTTCCGTGTTCGCGCAATGGGCCAAGGCAGCGGAGATGGCGAGGGGCGAGTTCCTCTGGATCGCCGAAGCCGACGATCTCTCCGAGCCCACCTTCCTCTCAGGTCTGCTCGCACTGATGAACGGCGACCCCGACATCGCGTTCGGCTTCACCGATTCGAAATCCATCGATGCCGACGGCGCCCACCTCTATGCGAGCTACAAGCCCTACTACGCCACCATTGAGCCAGGCGCATTGTCGCGGACCGAGGTGTTCGACGGTCGCGATTTCGTGACCCGCTATCTCGGTGTCAAGAACACCATCCTGAACGTCAGTTCGGTACTGTGGCGCCGCGAAGCGTTGTTGCGCGCGCTCGAAGCCTGCCGCGGCGGCCTTCGCGACCTTCGGATGGCCGGCGACTGGCGCATCTATCTGGAGGCTCTCGGCACGCGAGGCGCCAAGATCGCCTACGTCGCCGATCCCCTCAATATCCACCGGCGCCACGCCGCGAGCGTGACGCATTCGCTGAAAGCGCAGAAGCATATCGAAGAGATCGAAAGCATGCACCGCGTCGCCCGCGAGCGGTTTGGATTTACGGATCGCGAAACCAAATCGCAGGCCGCTTACCTCGAAGAGGTCACTGCGCAATTGCTGGGGACAACGCCGGAGGCCGAGAAGCCGAAGCGGGAAGCAAAGCAGTCGGCGGCGGGGGAGCCTGCCAAGGCGTGATCGCGATATCTCAATTAGGGACTTTCTGGGGGTAACTTGATGTTCGTGCCTTCTGCTCAATCGTTGATGAATACGCTCAACCTCGACAAATCCGCGCTCGACGGGCCCGGTGCGATCGGAGTGCCGGCGGGACTGTTGAAGCTGTTGCTGCAAATTGCGGTTGCGGCCGCTGAGTTCGATGAAGATGGCTATCTGCGGGAGAACCCCGATGTTGCAGGAGCAGTCGCTCGTGGAGAGCTCGAAAGTGCCCACATGCACTACATTGGCTTTGGCTACTTCGAAGGCCGCCGAGGCGGCGGTCCAGCAGTGGATGCCGAGTGGTATCTCGGCAAATATCCCGACGTCGCGGCGGCCGTGAAGGAGGGCCGCGTAAGGTCGGCGGAAGCACATTTTCTATCGGTCGGCGGCGGAGAAGGTCGGTCGCCTGCAGCCGAGTACGAAGCCGACGCAGCCCAATGGAAATCGGCCATAAAGGGGAGGTAGGATGGCAGTGGCTGTTACGGGGGCAGATCTATTTGGATGACGACAATAAGGAACGATATGCGCGGGAATAATTCGGCTACACACCAGTTTATGGCTATTATTACCGCCGGAGGAAAGCTGTGAACATTTTCTTGTTGGGGGCAACGCCAAGGATATCCGCGGAGGCTGGCGAGGATCCGCTTTCAAAACTGGCGAAGACCGGCGGCAACACTGGCAACCAGCTAATTGCCCATGGCTTGCTTGATCGAATTGTATACGACGATATCTCCTGGGATCATCGGATCAATCCCAAGGAGGTGCATGAGCGCTTCGACATGATTGTCGTGGCGGCAGCCAACTTCTTGTTTCCGAAGTTCGATTTTGGAGGCATGGCGGACTATATTGAGCGAGCGGACTTGCCGGTAGCAATCGTTGGTTTGGGAGCTCAGTCGAACAATTATGATCCCAACATGAGCTTGATGCCCGGCACTGAGCGGTTCGTGAAGGTCATTGCTGAGCGGGCCGTCAGCATCGGCGTTCGCGGTCCCTACACGCGAGACGTCTTGGCAAATCGCGGTGTGCTTAATGTAACCGTGACCGGCTGTCCTTCCTATTACATGGGAGGACCCGACGGCATGAGGATCAATCGACGGCCGTTTGGCGAAATCAAGCGCCTCTCGATCAATGCGTCGCGAGACGTAGTCGTTCATTCCTTCGACAAGGAGAAGATGCGCCGGCTCGTGCAGGAGATTTACAGCACGGGAATGATCTGGAAAGCGGATTTCATCGCCCAAAGCGAACAGTCCGAGATCAGATTGGCGGACAAGCAAGCGAAGGCGGTCGAGGAATCGCTGAAAGAAATGTCAGCGTTCCTGGCAAACGTCGCGCCCGAAAGCGAGGTGCGCAGCTGGGCCACAGATCACGTGCACGCTTTCTTCGACGTGAATGAGTGGCTGGATAAGATCCAGACCTACGATTTTGTCTTCGGTAGCCGCTTTCATGGCTGCATGGTGGCCTTGCAACGCGGTGTTCCCGCCATCGTCATCTGTCACGATACGAGGACCGAGGATATGTGCCGGTTCCTGGGCATGCCATTTGTGAGCATTGTTGATCTGGATGGCATCAACGTCGGTCGGCTCTATGATCTAGTTGACGCCCAGACGCTCCATGAGCGCTATGCGACGCTTTACCCGGCATATTGCAAGTTCTTGCTGTCGAATAATCTGGTTGTAAAGCCGTAGCTGATCGCGGGTGAGTGCGCATCGTGGACCTGGAGCCGTGTGCGGTGTTCAGTTCTCGCCCGCGTGACAGGTCTTCAGAACCTCGCTCGCAGTTCTCAACATCGAGGCGGACGGATCCCCCAAGGTCGGGGCCAGTGCTCCACCTTCGCTGTATTCATTCCAGGAATAGATCAGCGCAATCTGGTAGGGGCAACGATCCGGGTGCTTTGACATGAAGCGCGCCGCCTGTCGGCAGGCGAAAGCGAACTCGCTAGGGGTTGCGATCTCTGCATGCGCGCCCTTGTCGATGCGCGTGTAATCTCGTTTGTCATAAGCGGGAGGGTTCTCCTTTCGCGGCCGCGAATCCCAGCCGACCATGACGGTCGGCACCACGCCGCTCGAAGTGCGAGCCAACTCATCTTCCCAATATTGTTCTACGTGCCGTTGGAGCTCGGGATAACTGCCAGATCGGTTTGGCCCGAAATTTATCCCATAGGTCGAAATGGCATCGGCGCCTATCTGCTTTCGCACCGCTTCAGCTGCAGCAGGCGGTGTGTGCAGAAGTACGATGTACGGATTTCGACTGCCCGAAGAAGTTGCCTGGTTTCGCAGGTGAGACAGCGATTTCCCGAGCGCGGCGGGCGAACCGTTCCAGTATGACGGCAATAGGGCATCGAGGTAATAGAGGAACAGAACCGGTCTGCCGTCCTGCGTTCTCTGGTAGTTGTGGTCCGAAAAGAGATCGCAAATACGCTGTGTCGCTTCGTCGAATCCGTTGGCCCGACCTAGCGTGTCCACGGTCGCTATCAGGCAATAGTTCATCTGATCGGCGATACCGCTTTGACGATGGTAATTCAGCCCCTGCATCATCGAGTGTGCGAGGTCCAGTTTGCCATCGCTGCCGTACGCCAGATATGCCCAGTAGCCGAGACCAGCCTCGTGAGCGACCCGTATCTCGTGGTCGAACGAGTCTGTGGTAGCGTTGAATTGCAACGTTTTGGAATCAGTGAGACGGCTATGGAGCGGCGCACGAAACTGCCAGCGTTGGGGGCTCAGAGCTTTTTCTTCTTCATAACAAGGTTCGCCCTTTGTGTTGCAGTATTGCGCGTCCCACCTTATGGCTCCGAAGATCGGGCATCGAGTTCTTGCGTGACTCCGCCTGGGAAGCAGCAGCGTGGCGAGAAGCCCTCGCAGGAGAGTCCGACGCGTTGATAGGTACGAGATGGCTGACATTTGCAGTTCCGACAAGAGCGGGAGGCCATTCATTCGCCTTCGAGACGTATATGCGGGTTCTGGTCATTCAACAACCAGCTGCACACGCCTCGCAGGACATGAGGGGCAGGAACTCGCATCGCCGAAGTTTGTTCCACGCTCGGAGGCTGCGCGGTTCACGTGTCCGGTTATGAAGATCTCTGTTCGGAGTGCGAACACAACACAGACTGAAGTTTGTTGGTCGCATGGCGCCTGATATCGATGTCATCCTTTGGTACAACGCGAACAAATCGCTCCGCAATCTCCGTCAGTAGAATATCCGGCTTGAATTCGTCGACCAATTTCCAGTCGATGGCGGCCGACCAGACAAACATTACGGCATCGACAGTCTCGGCAAACATTCCGGTGAGCATATGAGGCCGATACTCAAAAAAAGAATCGCCGAACACGAGAAGCCGTACTTTCGCCAGAGGCGGCCGTTCATTGCGATATTCGACGATCGATCCGACGTGCAGTGACAGATCGTTCGGCACTCGGCCCGTTTCGCGCGCGGTCACGATATCGTTGGCCTCGACCCGGGATGCGCCGATGCCAAAACGTCCGAACCGCATCGTCTCGAACCGCTGGGGCGTCAACTTGGAGCCCAGATCCCAGCTGCCCTCGCGGGCTGGCGCGTTTCGCATGATCAGATCTTCCTTTTGCGGTATTCCCATGTAAGAGCACAGCATCTGATAGGCGCTGAAGCAGCCTTCCACCGTCCAATGAGTATCGGTTCGATGAAATACTTCGTGGTTGCCTGCCTGCTTTCTGAGATACCCGGTCAACGGCACCAAGATCCCGCGCAACTCGGCATCGTTGCTCCCTTCCAGGATTTCGGCCGGAAATCTCATTTGAGAGGTGATGGCGAGCGCCTTCGTCCTGAGTATCGAGAGCTTGTCCGGAACGAAGCAGTGAAGGTATTTGACTCCTTTATCCGCGGCCGTTCTCTTCCTGTCAGCCAGAAGAGCCTTCCATGCAGAACAGATCGATTGGAGATTGTGGTCGGATTCGGAGAAAAGACGCGCGACGTCGTTGCTGCCACCAACCAGGAAGAGATGGCCGTCGTCTCCCTCGAAAACGTCTTTTGAGAGCTGCGGCACAACAGCCTACTTTCGTCTCAGTGCCATGCAATCCTGCGCCAACTGTCCGCGATCAGCATAGTCGATGACGACGAATAGATCCGAGAACTTGTCGGAGATATATTTGTCCGTCACGAAGCATTCTGCAAACTCGCTGCGCGCAACTGAATCCGAGGGCAGCCAAAAGAACTTTCCGGACCTCACTTCCGCTATTGCAGTGTCGATCGCGTTATAGGGGAGCCGCTTTAGAATGAGATCAATCCAGAAGTGTATCTCTTGACCATCGATCTTCTTTCGGTGTGCTTCCTTCAGATCCTCCAAGAACCGAACGCCGAGAGTCGTTATGAAGCAAACGCCACCTGGTCTGAGAATGCGGGCAATCTCGGAAATCCACCGATCGAAATAGTGCTGGTTAAAGTGTGAAAAGGTCGACCACGTGACGAAGTGGGTCGCGAATCCGTCACGGAACGGGAGCGGCGGCAACGGATCGGTTTTGACGAAGCTGATATAGCTGTTCGCCTTGCGCGCTTCGACGATGAAGTCGAACGGTTCGACTGCATAGATATTCGCCGCAGGCACGTCCTTCATGAAAGCGCGCGCGATGCGGCCCCAGCCGGTTCCGAAGTCGATCAGGATGCTGTCCTTGGAGAGGGAGGCGCCATTGGCGTTCAAGACGCCGACGCAGTGGTCGCGAAAGCTGAGCGCGCCTCTGATCGCCATTTCATTGGAGTTTCCTTGCAGATGGCGCTGCAGGTCCGCTGACGGAAATGAGGGAAAGGCAATGCCCCGTATCGAAGGCTCCTTGACGCTCCTGACCAGATCGGACCGCCATTCCTGATCGGTAAGAGGTGCATAGGTCTCGTATATCTTGTTGATCTCGGTGCTGTGCATCTCTTCCTCGATTGAGTGAACGCCGGTCTTGAGGCGGAAAACCGCCTCGCTCCGGCCTACTGGGTGAGTCCGACCCGCTTGGCTTGATATCCCCGCGCCAAGATATCCCGCCACCACGGCTGTTCATCGACGTACCACTGCACGGTCTTGGCGATGCCGCTCTCGAAATTCTCTTCCGCGCGCCAGCCGAGATCGCGTTCCAGCTTTGAGGCATCGATGGCATAGCGGCGGTCGTGGCCGGGACGGTCGGCGACGAAGGTGATCAGGTCGCGGCGGCGGGCGCCTTGTGCGCGCGGTGCGATCTCGTCGAGGAGATCGCAGATGGTTTCGACCACATGCAGGTTGGTGCGCTCGTTGCGGCCGCCGACATTGTAGGTCTCGCCGACCGCGCC